>NZ_KV831648.1:0-10785 GCF_001837185.1 Neisseria sp. HMSC064D07
TTTCGTCGCTCCAAATATCGGGGTAGATTTGGCTGTTTTGGAAATCTGCGGCGGTTTTGCCGTCAAGCAGCGTGGCGAAGTCGGTTTGCTTCAGGGCTTTAGCCACTTCGGCGGTTTCGGTATCGCCAATCCAGCCGATGTGTTCGCCTGCTTCTTCGTCCTGCCTCAAAATGTTGCCAATCATGGCTTTACTCAACGGGTTTGCCGCGTCGGCATCGTCCGAGCCTTTGCTGGTCAGAACGAAATGCAGCGCGTCCCAAAGTTTGCCTGCGCTGCATTCGGCTACGGCGGCAGGCGTGCCGGCGGAGGCTTTAATTTGTTCGATGCCGCTTTGCGGATGGGCTGTGTATGTTGTTGCGTAAACGTCCATAGGTTTCCTTGTATTGAAGGCTTGAGATGCCTGTTTCGGGAGGGGTCGTCTGAAATATGTTGCGGGTTCGGACGACACTCGGGCTGTTTTCGCAATGTATTGTGTGAACTGTGTGTTCTGTATCTCGTCGGGCAGCCAGACCCGACTTTTGCTTTTTCAGACGACCTTTTGGGTTTGGAGGTCGTCTGAAACTTTAATCCTTAGACAAGGCATCAATCGGATTGAGCTTGGAAGCCTTGTTGGCAGGCATAAAGCCGAACGCGACGCCGATGGCGGTGGAGCAGACAACTGCGCCGATGACGGAAGCCATGGAAATGCTCATCGGGAAATCGGTAACAAAATAGTTGAACACCAGGCTGATGCCTGCGGACAACAATACGCCCGAAAGGCCGCCGATGATACAGATTAAGACGGCTTCAATCAGGAATTGTTGCAAAATATTGTTGCGGCGTGCGCCGATTGCCATGCGGACGCCGATTTCTTTGGTGCGCTCGGTAACGGAGACCAGCATGATGTTCATCACGCCGATACCGCCGACCACCAAAGAGATGACCGCAATGGAAGAAATCAGCAGCGTCATGGTGCCGGTCGTGCTTTCAACCATTTCTTTGATGCTGTCGCTGTTGTTCATAAAGAAATCTTCTGTGCCGTGGCGTGCTTTCAGCAGCTCGGTCAGGCTTTTTTCGGCAACTTGCGTGTTGGCATCGTCTTTGATTTTGACAACGATGGAGTTGGTATAGCTTTCGCCGGTAATTTGGTGCATGACCGTTGTATACGGCGACCAAAGCATCAGCGAGTCGGAATTGCCGAACGAGTTGTCATCCTTTTTCATAATGCCGATGACGGTTAGCGGGCGTTTTTTGAAAAGGATGGTTTTACCTAAAGGATTGACACCTTCGCCGAAGAGTTTGGTTTTGGTGTTTTGGTCGATGACGACGACTTGGGCATCGGTTTTTACATCGTCATCATCAAACAGACGGCCTTCTTCCAATTTCAAACCGCGCACGTCGAAATATTGTTCGCCTACGCCGTAAAGCGAGGCGGTCAGGTCGGTGTTGCGGTAGGTTAAGGTGCCGCTGGAGTTGGTTTGAGGGGTGGCGGAGGCGACGTAACTTTGTTGGCTGATGGCTTTTGCGTCATTAATCGTCAGTGTCTTAATCCGTCCGCTGCGGCGGTCGCCAAAACCACGGCCAGGGAAGATACTGATGGTGTTTGTGCCCATCGAGTTGATATCTTCCAAGATTTTTTGTTGAGAACCATTACCCAAGGCCACTACCGATACCACCGAAGCGATACCGATGATAATCCCCAGCATGGTCAGCAGCGAACGCATTTTGTGCGCCATAATCGCCTGTACCGACATTTTGAATGCTTCCATAAATTGATCGTAATAAAACGACCAGGAAGCTTTTTCTTTAATCCTCTCCACTTTGCTTGGCGGGATATCGGGATTTTTAGACGTGTCGGAAATAATCTGACCGTCGCGAATTTCGATGACGCGGTTTGCGTTTGCCGCAATGCCCGGATCGTGGGTAACCATAATCACGGTATGCCCGTCTTCGTGCAGCTTGTGGATGATTTCCATCACGTTTTTACCGCTGGCGGTATCCAATGCACCGGTCGGTTCGTCGGCAAAGATGATTTCGCCGCCGTTCATCAACGCGCGGGCAATCGAAACGCGTTGTTGCTGACCGCCCGAAAGCTCGCTGGGTTTGTTGCCTTCTTTATTTTGCAAACCCAAATCGCCCAATAATTTTTCCGCACGTTCCGCGCGCTCTTTGCTGTCCATGCCCATATACACGGCAGGCAGGGCGACGTTGTCCCGGGCGGTCAGCGAGCTTAACAGGTTGTAACGCTGGAAAATAAAGCCGAAACGCTCACGGCGCAAAGCCGCCAGCTCATCCGGCTGCATTTGCGATGTTTCGATGCCGTCGATTTGATAAGAGCCGGAAGTGGCGGTATCCAGACAGCCTAAGATATTCATTAGCGTCGATTTACCCGAGCCGGACTGGCCGATAATCGCCACAAAGTCGCCTTTCTCAATAGAAAGGCTGACATCTTTCAATACGTGCACACGGTTTTCACCGCTACCGAAAAAACGGTTGATATTCTTACATTCGATTAAACTCATAATCTTTCCGGGCGAAAAATAGAAATACAGGAACTAAGGCCGTCTGAAACATAGCCAAACCTTTCAGACGGCCTTAATCAATCAGCGAGGAGGGCCGCCGCCCATCATCGCGCGTTCACTGCTCTTATTCTTTTCATCTGCGCTCATTTCAGAAACGATCACTTTTTCGCCTTCTTTCAAGCCGCTTTTGATTTCGGTATTCATGCTGTCTTTCAAGCCGACGGTTACTTCGCGTTCTACCGCTTTATTGTCTACGCCCAAAATGCTGACATAGGATTTGCCGTTATGCTTTTTCACGGTCAGTGTCGGTACCAGTAAAACATTTTTTACGCCGTTGATTTCGATCGTATTTTGAGTGGTCATGCCGATAGAAAGTTTGCCTTCGGGATTCGGCACCAGGGCGCGGGCATAGTAGTAAATCGCATTGGAAGTCGTGTCCGTGCTGCTGGTGTAGCTGCCCAAAGACATGGTGGTCAGGCCGGGGTCGACGCTGTCTAATTTCGCTTTAATCGGCGTGTCCGGTTCGGACAAAATGGTGAACGAAATATCCTGACCGGCTTTGACTTTCGTGATGTCGCCCTCTGCAATCTGCATTTTGTTTAACATGGTTTCCAGATTGGCCAGCTGGATAATGGTCGGCGTAGATTGCGCCGCATTGACGGATTGGCCTTCTTCAACAGGAATGGCGACCACGGTACCGTCCATGGTGGCGGTAATCCGCGTGTGGCCCAGTTCAGATTCAGCCGTATTAATCGAGATTTTTGATTGTTTGATGGAGGCTTTCAGTTCGGCGACATTCGCTTTGGCTGCAGCTAAAGAGTCTTGTGCAGATTCCAAATTTTCTTTGGAAGTTGCCTGTTCTTTCCATAAGGCAAGTTCGCGTTTATATTTTTTCTCTGCACTGGAAAGCGCGATTTCGGCAGAAACCAATTTTGCCTGATAGGTTTCCAGTTTGGATTTTTCGGTATTTAAGGTATTGATCTGATTGGTTGAGTCGATTTCCGCAATCAGATCGCCTTTTTTCACTTGTTGGCCCAGTTTCACATACAGTTTTTTAATCTGACCTGAAGCTTCCGCTCCTACGGATACTAAATTGGAAGGTGAGATTTCTCCGGTTGCCGATACGGTTTGACGGATATCGCCGCGTTTGACCACTTCCGTAATAAAAGAAGACTGAGGCTCAGGCTTCATCAAAGACCAGCCGCCGAAAGCCGCTGCTACTACAACAGCCGTACCGGCCGCCCACTTGAAAACTTTAGACATATAAAAGGAACCAATTCAATAAAATAACGTTGCAGACAAGCAATAAATGTATGTTGGAGACAAAAAAACAACTGGATTTTACTGTAAAGACCAAGGCCAACCAAGAGATGGTTAGCTTAAATTGAAGTTTAACTTATTGAAATAAAAAATAAAGGGCTGGAAACATTTTTCAGAACTTGCACCTCATTTACATAAATTCCCAAACTCCCTCCGAATCTGAACATTTAAGCCGCAAGAAAACTACTATAATATCCACGTCTTATTCTAATTATTTACGACATAAATACAATGAAACTCCAACAAGGCTTTACGCTTATCGAGCTGCTGATAGTCGTTTTGATTGCAGCCATTCTTGCTACCATCGCATATCCGTCTTATCAAAACTACATCCGCCAAACGCGTCTCGCATCCGTCCGCACACAGATGCTGCATAACGCCCAACAGCTCGAACGCTATTACACTCAAAAAAGTACATTTAAGAAATTTCCTCCTGAAACCTTACAGCAGAATCAATATTTCAATATTAGTTTTTCCGAAGGTACGGCTTCTATGCCTAATCCTTCCGATTCAGGTTATATTTTGAAGGCTGTACCCAATAAAGAAACCAATGCCGATGAAACTTGTACTGTTTATTACAACGACAGCGGTATCATTTGGGCAAACAGCGATAAACAAAACTGCCCCGGTTATGAAACGCTCCCAGATGAGAAATAAACAAAGGCCGTCTGAATTTTAGATGGCCTTTTTGATGGCTTGGCTGTATAAGCAGATGAGCCTAAACAGGGCAAAGATTGGTAATCTCAACCCGATGTGAAGCCCAGCTTAGCCTTTGCGGCGTGGTTCGTCAGGGCGGATGCGGGAAGCCAGTTGGTCGAGGATGCCGTTGACGAATTTATGGCCATCGGTGCCGCCGAAAGTTTTGGTGACTTCGATGGCTTCGTTGATGATGACGGGGTATGGGGTTTCAGGCATGGTGCTCAGCTCATGGCAGGCAACCAGCAAAACGGCGCGTTCGATAGGGCTGAGGTCTTTTTCGTCGCGGTCGAGCAGGGGGCTGATTTTTTCCATGTATTCTTCGGCATGGGTTTGTACGCCGAAAAACAGTTTGTTGAACAGCTCTTCATCCATATTGGATGTTTGGGACAGTTCGTGGATGTTTTTGGCGATTTCGGGAGCGGCGGTTTTGTTGATGCCTGCTTGATAAATGGCTTGTACGGCAAGCTCGCGTGCGCGGCGGCGTGGGCTTTTCATGGGTATTCCTTGTGAAGAGAGTGCCGATGGTTGTCGGCTGAATATTGAATGATTCAGACGGCCTCAATGTCATGATTGAGAGGCCGTCTGAAAAGATGCGGTATTCAATACGGGGAGAAGCTTATTCTTCGTCGTCTTCGTATTGTTCTGACAAAAGATGGTTGACCAAGTTGGCACATTCTACGGCAACTTTGGCGGCATCGGAGGCTTTTTCTTCGATACGTGCAACGGCTTGTTCGTCGTTTTCAGTCGTCAGGATGGCGTTGGCGATAGGGATGTTGTAGTCAAGGGCAACGCGGCTGACACCTGCGCCGGACTCATTGGATACCAATTCAAAGTGGTAGGTTTCGCCACGAATGACAACGCCGATGGCAATCAGGGCATCGAATTGTTCGGATGAAGCGAGGTTCATCAGCGCGATAGGCACTTCAAGCGCGCCGGGAACGGTGGCAAGCGTGATGTTGTCTTCGGATACGCCCAATTCTTTTAAGGTGCGGCAGCAAACTTTGACCATTTCGCTGCCGATTTCGTTGGTAAAGCGGGCTTGAACGATGCCGATGCGCAGGTTGGTGCCATCGAGGCGTGGTTCGATAATGTTCATGATGATTCCTTCAATATTTGTGAAATAGGGATTCGGCTTGGTTTCAGACGGCCTTGTTATTAGGGAAGGCCGTCTGAAACGAAATGGGAATGGGTTATTCTTGCGGCTGCCAATCGGCAACGGCTTGGAACTCGCCGTCTTCGTTCAATTCCCACGCGCTGCCTTCCGTCTGAGTCAGCAGGGGCACGATGTCGGGATTGTCTGCGGTAATGGCGGAGAGGCTGACAATGCTGAAATTGTCTGGATTGTCGGTGTATTCGTCGGTTTCGTCGCCGCTGAAAATACGCCAGCCGCTGTCGTTTTCAAATACGGGGGCTTCGCGGTAGAGGAAGCCGACGGGCTCGCCTTGTTCGGCGACGGTGTTGGTAACGATGCAGCGGTCGAGCGCTGCGGCCAATGCTTGGGCAAATTTGTTCATGGAGTTGACAAAGAGATGATTTGGCATGATTTTACACGATTCGCCGCTTTTCCGCACGGATGTGTGCAGGGGCGGTTTGATGGTACAATGTCGGCAAGTGCCGTCAGGTTTGAACATGACGGCTTTTGATTGTTTATCGGCTTGAGGGACGCAAGAAACAATGAGCCAAAATAAAAAAGTTGCCGGTGTAGCCTTTTTATTTTGTTTCACTGCGGATGAGGCGTGCTTTCCGGCTGTTTTTTTGAAAGTATGGAATGAAACCTGATTTGCTCAAACAGCAGGCGCATCGAGCGATTCAAAAGCGTCTGGGCTATGAGTTCCGCAATATGGAGCTGCTCCAGCAGGCTTTGACCCACCGCAGCTATAATGCCAAACACAATGAGCGTTTTGAATTTGTCGGCGATTCGATTTTGAACTATTCAGTGGCGCGGATGTTGTTTGACGCGTTTCCGAAATTGTCGGAAGGCGAGTTGTCGCGGATGCGCGCGGCTTTGGTGAATGAAGGCGTGTTGGCTGAAATCGCGTTGGAAATGAATGTCGGCGACGGTTTGTATTTGGGTGCCGGAGAGTTGAAGAGCGGCGGTTTCAGACGGCCTTCGATTTTGGCGGATGCGATGGAGGCGATGTTTGCGGCGGTCAGCTTTGACGCGGATTTTTCTGCGGCGGAAAAAGTGGTTCGCCATTTGTTTGCGGAACGCGTGAAACGTGCGGATTTGAATATCGGCAAGAAAGACAGTAAAACCGCTTTGCAGGAAGCCTTGCAGGCACGTCGCTTTGCCCTGCCGAAATACCGAATCGAAGAGCAGGCGGAGCAGACGGCTGATGCGATGTTTGTGATTTCCTGCGATTTGGGCGAACTCGGTTTCATCTGCAATGCACGCGGCAGCAGTCGGAAAGTGGCCGAGCAAAAAGCGGCATGTGAAGCCTTAGAGTGGTTGGAACAGAAGTTTCCTTTGAAAAAATCTAAAAAATAATATTTCAGACGGCCTTTGAGAAAACGCAAAGGCCGTCTGAAACAATCAAGAAAGTCATATATAAATGGATATCGAAACCTTTTTACAAAACGAGTCGCAACACCCGACGGATTATCGTTGCGGCTTTGTGGCCATCGTGGGTCGTCCGAATGTCGGCAAATCCACGCTGATGAACCATTTAATTGGTCAGAAAATCAGTATTACCAGTAAAAAAGCACAAACCACGCGCAACCGTGTAACAGGTATTTACACCGACGACACGGCGCAATTTGTGTTTGTCGATACGCCAGGTTTTCAAACCAATCACCGCAATGCCTTGAACGACCGTCTTAATCAAAACGTAACCGAAGCGTTGAGCGGCGTGGACGTGGTGGTTTTTGTGGTGGAAGCCATGCGCTTTACCGATGCCGACCGCGTGGTGTTGAAGCAGTTGCCTAAGCATACGCCTGTGGTATTGGTGGTCAATAAAATCGATAAAGATAAAGCCAAAGACAAATTTGCGCTTGAGGCGTTTATCAATGAAGTGCGCCAAGAGTTTGAATTTACTGCCAGCGAGGCAGTCAGCGCGAAACATGGCCTGCGTATTGCCAATCTGCTGGAATTGCTCAAGCCGTATCTGCCGGAAAGTATCCCGATGTATCCGGAAGATATGGTGACGGATAAATCCAGCCGATTCCTGGCGATGGAAATTGTGCGCGAAAAATTGTTCCGCTATTTGGGTGAAGAGTTGCCCTATGCGATGAATGTTGAAGTGGAGCAGTTTGAGGAAGAGGAAAGCGGACTGTTCCGCATTTATATCGCGGTGTTGGTCGATAAAGACAGCCAAAAGGCGATTTTGATTGGCAAGGGTGGGGAGAAATTGAAGAAAATTTCTACTGAAGCACGCCTTGATATGGAAAAATTGTTTGATACCAAAGTCTTTTTGAAGATTTGGGTGAAAGTAAAATCCGGTTGGGCAGACGATATTCGTTTTCTGCGTGAATTGGGATTGTGATTTAATGTGTTTGAACAAAGGCCGTCTGAAAAATTTTCAGACGGCCTTTTGTTTTGTTTGATTAAGCCAATAATTCAGCCAGGCGTTTGACGATTTCATCTGCTGCTTGGCGTTTGGATGTTTCTGGAAATGAGGTTTCGACAAGGTCATCAATAATGGTGATTTGATTGGTTGGCTTACCCATGGAAACGGAAACTTGGTTGGCCACCAGCATCGGTACGTTTTTGCGCAAACGTTTTGCCCGTGCAAATTCCAAAACCTGATGGCTTTCTGCAGCAAAGCCGACGCAGAATGGTGGAGAAGGCAAGGCGGCAACGGATGCGAGAATATCCGGATTTTCCGTCAGTTCGATAACCGGGGGCTGATTGCCGTTTTTCTTCAGTTTCTCGTTGCTGCTGTTTTTGACTTTATAGTCTGCAACGGCTGCAACGGAAATAAAGACATCCTGTTCATGGATATGGCGGTGAACTGCCTGATACATGGCTTCTGCGCTGACAGCTTGTTCGGAATGAGTCAAGCCTGCTGGCAAGGCCGTCTGAATTTGACCGTAAATCAGCGTGACTTTCGCTCCGGCAGCACGGCACGCACGCGCTAAAGCCATGCCCATTTGTCCGCTGGAAATATTGGTAATGCCGCGGACAGGATCGATGGCTTCGAACGTTGCGCCGGCTGTGATCAGAACTTTTTTGCCGCTCAGTAGCTTGGGTGTCCATAAATCCTCTAGCAAATCTGCCAGATCGACCGCTTCGACCATTCTGCCTGTACCTGTTTCGCCGCAAGCCTGTTCGCCGCTGTTTGGGTAAAACACGGTAATGCCGTCTGAAACCAGCTGCTCAATATTGCGCAGATTGGCAGGGTTGTTCCACATTTCGACATTCATTGCAGGCGCAACAGCCAAAGGGCATTTCCTGGCTGCTACCAAGTTGGTCAGTAGATTATCAGCCAATCCGTTGGCAATTTTGGCAATTGTATTGGCAGTTGCAGGCGCAATAAGAAATGTGTCAGCTTCACGCGTCAGATTGATGTGCGCCATGCCATTATTGGAAGCGCCTGAATAGGTATCCGATAACACGAGATTGCCGGTTAAAGCTTGGAAAGTCAGCGGGGAGATAAATTTCGTCGCAGAATCTGTCATTACCACTGATACAGAATGTCCTTGCTTTTTCAGTAGTCTGACCAGTTCGCAAGATTTATACGCCGCAATACCGCCGGTAATACCGAGAAGAATGTGTTTGCTCATAAATAATGGGTTCATTAAATGAGATATATAGGAATCAAATTAGATTTGTTCGATGTTGATTCTGGCCAGTTTTGCTTTAATCGCATT
This sequence comes from Neisseria sp. HMSC064D07, assembly GCF_001837185.1. Lineage (NCBI taxonomy): Bacteria > Pseudomonadati > Pseudomonadota > Betaproteobacteria > Neisseriales > Neisseriaceae > Neisseria > Neisseria sp. HMSC064D07. The sequence continues at coordinate 9,330 of NZ_KV831648.1, forward strand.
GCCATATCTCTTCGGCAAGAACGCTGAAACCGCTCCGTATTTCACTTCAGTCACATAACTGCAGACTTTAAATTCAGGAACAACATTGAGCGAGTAGTCCGGATTGACCAAAGGCGAAGCACTGGAGTACAGCGTCCATCTTGCAAGACTGCCGTCTTCATAATCAGTCGTTGCGTTAAAGCTGGTAACCCCTTCGCTGAAAGCGATTTGATAATTAGAGTAGAACTCGCCGGGAATTTCGTGTGCATTACAGAAATTAAATAATCTGTCATGTGCAAACAGATTCTGACGGATATAGGCCCACAATTCTTTTTCTAGAAAATCTTGGTCGGCAAAATGTCTGGAAGGGTAGCCCTCGTCGACAAAGTTTTGAATTCTTTCCTGTATATCTGGGACTGCACCCGCTTTAGCCCCCCACATACCCGCAAGAATCAGGGCAGTATGCGAGCCTGAGTCGCGAATAGTGTGGAATAGGGTACCACTTTTTATCCATTCGGATACGGCTGCAGCATCACGATAGCAAATAATAGAATCTGCATCACGGAAAATAACGTATTCAACCTCGGGATCATTAATGGCAAGAAAGCGCCACATCGTACCCGGCCAGTTGTCCAACGGTGCGCCAACCCTAATTACTTCTGCTCCGTTATTTCTAAATCGTTGAATAGCTTCAGCCGATACAGAATCGTCGACATAAAAACGACATGTCCAACCGGGGAAAAGTACAGGAGCAAGCTGGGTATTTAAGACGGCAGGCTCAATATATTTGGAATTATTGCCAAATAAAGAAAAGGAGATAATCCGTTTGCCGTTTTTTGGAGCTGGTGTCGGAATGATTTCATGTTCTAGGTCTGGGATGGTTTTATCTTTTAGAACCAAAGCTTGATGACCGTAAAACCCGGTTTTTTCCCAATTATCTAGAGCGCCGTAAGCATGGGCAAGTAAATCCAAAGCAGGAATATAGGTGCTATTCAGCTCTAGCGTTTTCATTTCAGCCTCAATGGCTTTTTCCCATTGCAATTGCTTCAGATAGGCATAAGCAACTTTATGATGAAATTCGACAGATTGGGGATTGAGAAGGCAAAGAATCTCGGCACGTTTTAGCGCTTCCTCGTAATTTTCCTCTTCGATAAAAGAGTGATATGCTTGTTCAAATTTTTGTTGAATCTTTTCGTTACTCATAATAGGGACTATTCTAAATTTATGATTGTTTTATTGGAGAAAGTAGAGATTGTAAGAGTAGATAGGGCTAAAGCGCCAGTAATATAGAGATAAGAATGCTGAATGTGGCAAATTAAGAGCAAAGCCGCAGGACTATTTATCTTAGGATATCTGTTTTATCTATCGAACGATAAAATCCAATAAATTTTAAATTATTTAAATACAGATAGTTGTGAAAAATTTTTAATTTTTTTGAAATTGGGTGTTGACGGGTTTTGTTGGGAGGCGTATAGTT
>NZ_KV831649.1:0-2362 GCF_001837185.1 Neisseria sp. HMSC064D07
GGAAGCGGTCGATGTGTTTGGCAATCATGGCTTGGGCGGTTTGCTGAAAGAAGGTGCTCATAGAAAATCCCCTAAATGTCTTGGTGGAAATTTAGGGGATTTTGGGGAATTTTGCAAAGGTCTCTTCCCATACGCAACCTATTATTACAGTTCACCGGCAGCATCAGCATACTGGACATGAGTGCTTGTATGATTCTTGCAGTACGTCCCAAAATGTTGGGAGGACTATTTGGCGGATTGGATAAAATGTACCGCCTGCATAAATGGTTGAGCATCGTTACACTTTCAGGCAGTATCCTGCATTGGACTAGCAAGCAATTCCCCAAATGGCTCATCGAACTTGGTCTGATTGACGGAAAACGCCCACCTCATCCACCGATGCAGGAAGTCTTGACTTTAAAAGATTGGTTGGTTACCCAGCGCCATTTTGCAGAAGAAGTGGGTGAAATTGCTTTTTACGTTGCAGTCGTCTTATTGGTTATCGCACTGATCAAACTTATTCCCTACCGTTTGTTTGCCAAACTTCATATCTTAATTGTCCCTGTCTATCTTGCACTCGTATGGCACACCATCGTATTGGCAAACTTTGCTTACTGGGCTCAACCACTTGGCTGGTTGCTGGCTACCGCCCTATTCTTCGGTAGTATTTGTTCGCTCCTCGCCCTCTTTAAACGCATTGGTAAACCGCAAACCGCAACAGTAACAGCCATGAACCCAAATAGCTCCCTGCTTTCACTTACTCTGAATGCGCCAAAATGGTAGGGACACCAAGTCAGTCAATTCCTCTTTTTGCGTGCACATGGAGAAAACCATCCATTTACCATCGCTTCCAACTGGAATCCTGAAAATCAACAAATCAATCTTATTATCAAAGATTTGGGAGATTACACCCATCGCCTGCCTCAACGCTTGAACATCGGTGATACCGTTCAAATTGATGGTGCATATGGCCGCTTCAATTTTTTAGATAAAAATGAACAAATTTGGGTAAGTAACGGTATTGGTTTTACGCCTTTCCTTGCAAGGCTCAAAGAATTAGCCAAACAACCTTCCAATCAACCGATTGACTGGTTCCATGCCGATAGAAATTTGTCTTCAGTAATAGTCAATCAATGGAAAGATTTGGCTAAACAAGCGAATGTTACGCTTCACTATATTCCTTCTGAAACCCAAAGATTGTCCGCTGATCATATTGTACAAAGCGTTCAGAATAGTGAAACCCGCAGCCTGAGACCTTTGCAAAATTCCTTTTCCCCAACAGCCGAAATCTAACACAGGTTTTCGGCTGTTTTTGTTTCAAATATCCATTGATTTTACTCAAATATCCCCGTAATTCACCTTGGATACCTAATCAATCAGGCATCCGGCCGCCTTTTAGGCAGCAACAGGCGCACTTAGCCTATTGGCGGCTTTCAACAGTCAAACACATCGCCTTCAGATGGCTTTGTGCACTCACTTTAATCAGACCAAAATAGGCTACCCGCGCATAGCGGAATTTACGGTGTAACGTACCGAAGCTTTGTTCGACCACATAACGGGTTTTCGACAAATATCGGTTGCGGTGGGCTTTGCGCATAATACCGTCCTGCAGCCGATGCTCTTTCAGATGTTGAGATCTTTGCAAAAATAGTCTGTTAACGAAATTTGACGCATAAAAATGCGCCAAAAAAATTCAATTGACTAAAACCTTCCTGATATTGAGCAAAAAATAGGAAAAATCAGAAAGGTTTTGCATTTTGAAAATGAGATTGAGCATAAAATTTTAGTAACCTATGTTATTGCAAAGGTCTCATGTTGCCGGTTTTCCTCACTGTCATAGCCTTTGTCGGCATAGACGGTCGTACCTTTGAGCAGACCTTCCAACAAAGGGGACAGATGGTTGCACTCATGGGCATTGACGGTGGTAATGTGCAGTTTCTCGATATAGCCTTCCGCATCGGTACGGGTATGTTGTTTGTAACCGAGTCTGTAGAGGCCGTTTTTCTTTATCCAACGGGCATCGCTGTCTTTACTCGGTGTGGTTTGACCGCTGACTTGTCCTTCTTCATCGACTTCTATGGCCTGACTCTGTTTGCTGCCGGCGGTCTGAATAATGGTGGCGTCAATGACGGCGGCGGATGCTTTCTTTACTTTTAGGCCTTTTTCGGTCAGTTGTCGGTTAATCAGTTCCAGTAGTTCGGACAGGGTGTCATCTTGCGCCAGCTAGTTGCGGTAACGGCATAAGGTGCTGTAATCGGGGATGCTCAGTTCGTCAAAACGGCAAAACAGGTTGAAATCGATGCGGGTGATGAGGCTGTGTTCGGGATCGGAGAGGCTATGCCATTGTCTGAGCAGGACGGCTTTGAACATGGATAACAGGGGA
>NZ_KV831649.1:2462-17389 GCF_001837185.1 Neisseria sp. HMSC064D07
AGGGGATTTTGGGGAATTTTGCAAAGGTCTCAGCCTATGGCTTTGTGGTAGTCGTAGCTTTACAAGCAGTATTGCAGGAAATCTTAAGACACGCTCATTGCATCAAGAGCTGTTTGAATTCCGCTAAATGAACCTGATGCTTTTAAGTAGTAAAGCATTAAGGCCGTCTGAAAGATTTTCAGACGGCCTTTAAGCCTTCATTAATATCACAACCTTAACAACATAAGCCTACGGTTGCTTTTTATGTTTCACATATTCTGTATCATCCAAATGATATATTGCTTCAATTGCATCATGTTCAATATCAAGTTTTGATAGGATTAAAATCAATACCCGTAATATAACGTTGTCCAGCATGAGCTTTAATGTGCACAACAATATCAATGGTCTGTCTAAGCAGGTTTTTAATAACTTCAAACTCCAGACCACTTCCTTCTGGTGAAGCTTTTACCATTAATGCTAATTGATCCCATGTTTGTTCCGTGCTACCAGCATGGCAACTTGTAATAGATCCCGGGTGTCCAGATGCACAATTTCGAATAAAATAAAATGATTCGTCACCACGTAGCTCTGCTAGAATAATTCTATCCGGCTTCATACGCAGACAGGATTCCATACAACTTTTTGCCGTAATATTTGAACTACCTTGTCCACCTTTTGAGTAAAGTAAATGAACTACATTTTCATGAGGAATAAATAGCTCCCTAGCATCCTCAATGCTGATTAGTCGCTCACTTAAAGGAATGTGATTAACCAATGCTTTCATGAAAGTAGTCTTACCGCTACCAGTTGCACCTGAAACAACAATATTTTTTTTATACTCAACGGCTTTTTTAAAAAATTCCTCGTAATTCCGATTATTTTTCAGTTCAACTAATTCCTTATCTTGAGAAGACAATTCTCCATTTAATTCAATAATCTGACTAAAGAAACCATCTTTGCTATACTGGCTTAAGCTCTTAGTATGTTTTGATGGTAGACGGATTGTAATTGAAGCTTTTCCTGCATCACAGGCAGGAGGAATTACAAATTGTGCCCGTTGGCCTGTTGGAAATGTTAATGACACCATTGGCTCTGCTTCTGTAATTCGTTGACCAGTATTACTTTCATTAACAATAGCTGTACAGAACTGACGTGCCCTATCAAAGTTTAGCGTATCTACTTCTACCTTTTTCCAGCCTCGAGAAGTCTCAAGAAATACCTCTCCCGGCCTATTAATACAAATTTCTGTAACATCAGGATCTTTCAGGAAAGAGGTAATTCCCAATACTTCGTATTGATAATCTAAGAAATCTGCTGAAATTGTTGAGTTTAATTCATCCATGTTTAAAATAAGTTTATTCAAAAATTTAATTACAATAATATTTGAATCTTAGGTGTATTTTTCATTTTAGCCTAAGAAATACTCAGCCCTCTGGCTTGTGTTAACTGCTTTTGTTGTGTTTCTAATTCAAATTGCTGAGTTGTTGCTTGTACTTTGATAATACTCTCCTCTATCGGAGTAACCGCAGTTTTCTGCATATCCACAGAAGCAGTTCTTAATTCAGGAGCCTTATCACCAATAAGAATATGTCCATTTTCTTTGATATTAATAAGAGATGCACCTCTCATCTTGTTTGCGTACCCTTCAGCAGCCAGTGCCATAGCAATATTATCTAGGCTTCTTTCATCGTAGATAATATCTTTTTTATTACAGAATTCAGTAAAAATTTTTTTACTCTGCTGATAGATATTTTGGGCATTTTGTGGGATTGCTTCCAAATTCAAAGGCTGATTAGTGTACATATCATCCCCATTGCTAGGAGCTGGAGTATGAGCCATGTTGGTATTCCGAGGTTGACGCAAAATCTTAATACCATCTATTCCCGTAGCAGAATGTACTCTAACAACATCATTATATTGGCCTGTTTTTTGTTCTTTTAAATGAATTCCTAAATCACCATTTTTGAAATTTTCAATTTTAAGACCATTTACATCTAATGTCCCTGTATTTCTATCCCATTCATATACCATTCTAGAACTGCGGTAAACAAAACGGTCTGGCTTAGATAAATCGCGTACACCTCCCTGTAATATATAACCATTTAATGACACTTCACCCTTGCCGTCTGAATCTCGGATAATATCTGAATTGTCAGCACGATATTTGTCATATCCTTTACCACCAAACAATTTATCTCTTCCAGAATTACCAGCTAAAATATCATTGCCATTACCACCAATCAACACATCATTACCACTGCCGCCTAATAAAATATCATTTTGATTAGTACCTTTTAAAACGTCATCTCCGGCATCTCCATACATATATGCCCCACTTTTTAAATAAGTCTTAGATCTGCCTATCAGTAAACTATCACGACTATATGATCCATCAGCAACAATTTTATTATTACCCTTATTGCCAAACGTATCATAATTCGCCATATGCTTAACAAATAATTGTTTGAAAGTGGGGATTAAGACTGCTTCTTCAAAGTCTTTGGAAAAATTGGTACGAGTATTCAGGAAATATTCAATATCAGTTTCATAATAAGTCATTCTGATTGATCCAGTTCCATTACTTGGGTACATACCATACATATTCTGGCGAGCAATTAAATCTTTAACCTCTCCAAAACTCTTACCTTTAACGTATGGGTAAAGATTACCACTAATTCCTGTACTATATGCCCTACCATTATATCTTTCTTCGTAAGCGACCATACGCGCTTCGTTAAAGATCGCCTCGGCCTCTCCATAGCCTCGCGCTTGAGCATAAGCCTTAGCAGTATTATAGTAACTAGCTGCTTTAGCTTGATGTTTACCTACTGCATGTCCTACCTCATGAGACATTGTTCTAGCAGTACTATATCGGAAACTTTGTTCAAAATGAATACTTTTATTTTCTGGATCATAATACGCCCCTTCACGATTTTTTGAAGCAGGTTTGATATGTCCCCCTTTACTAGTGAAATGGTTAATTTGCTCCACTAATTCTAAGTTTTGCCTTATTCTATCTAGTTCAGACATTTGATTATTGAATCTTATTTTATGAAAACCAAGTGTCATCAATTCTGCTTCTGCTCTTTTATTCAGTATAATTTTTGGCATCCTAAAACTCCTTATGGCATTGGACTCATTTTAAGATTGCTACAAAACTCTAAAGCTAAAATTGCACCTCCCCCAGAATTAGTAGCAATTATTTCACGACCTGATTCTCTCCAATAATAATCTAGTCTTTCTTTTATTAAATCATCATCTTTTCTTTTGGCTGAATACTCAAAATCCGAGTACACCCCTTCAGGCATTTCATGTGTCATAGGCTTTGGAAAAAAATTAGGAAATGCATTTTCAGGAAATATGCTACCTATTTTATCTAGGTACTCTTTTGTTTGAGTAATATATAAACTAGATTTAATTTCAGTGTGCACGAAAACGACATACATACCTATAGATGAATGAATATCTTGATTATGTTGCATATAATCATATGCTTCTATTACGGGTATTTGCCAAATCTCTTGTAATTCACTTGCGTACATCGTATAAAGGCAGTCATCTTTAAATGCCGTATCATACATCTGCTTAATTAAATCATCCCGATTTTCCACTTTGTGCAACATACTTCGGCAACGATTGCGCACTTGTTCCATAGTTATTTCTTTTTGTATATTCTGCATCTTGGAAGAATCCTTAATATTTTTATTACTAATCTGCGGAGTACAAGAAGTTACCAAGCATACAGTTAATATGACTGTAATCGCTGATAGTTTCATATAAATTCCTTTTTTGTCATTCTGCACATTTCATTTTCAGACGGCCTTGGACTTTGATTACTATTACCGTTTTTCTTTTAACGAGGCAACTTTCACTGCCCCCATCAGCCGTTTAGTAAATGTTCCATCTTGGTAATAACGGATTTTCCCCACTTGTGCCGGATGTGACATACCCTCGTAAAGGATAATTTCCTTATCTTGGCTCATTGCCTTTAACTCTTGCGGCAACATCAGTGCGCGGCGCTCTTCGCTTTCCGAGACACTACGTTCGCGTCCACGGCTGACATTTTTTCTTTTCACTGTGGTATAACCCAGCATTTCGGAATATTCGTTTGCATCCTGCTGTTCTCTAGGTGTATAGATGATTTGCAAAGCATGGTTAGTGATAATAGTACGCGCATATTCTTTGCCATAGACAGCATTCAGCTGGGCGACTGACTGGATAATCGGAAATAGGCGAATGTTATAGCCCGCCATATAACTGACAGAATGAGCAATGATTTCAACTTTACCAATACTTGTGAACTCATCCATTAACAGCATACATTGGTGTTTCAAATCTGGGTTGTCCTGAGGCAACTCTTTCGTATTTTGGTTGATAAGTTGAGAGAAAAAGAGGTTAACAATGACCCTTGATTCAGCAAGCTTGTTAGGAAGAATGCCGATATAAATAGTCATTTTCTTTTTACGTACGTCAGTTAACAGAAAATCATCAGCGGAAGTGGCGGCATCAATGACGGGATTGATCCACGGGTTGAGGGGTTCTTTAAATGTACCCATGATAGAACCGAAGGTTTCTTTTTCTTGAGAGATTAAGCCAGAAAAAGCAGTTTTTGTAGCCTCGCTGAGATATGGTTGTTGTGATAAAGATGTAAAATACTCCTTTAGTTCTGTTCCATTACCTGATGAAAGGCGATATATTTTTCCTAATGTACAGGCCGGCTCATTTTCTTTGCCCTCCACGGGGAAATCAGCCATTGCTTCATGCTCATCAAAACAATAAAGTGAAAACGCCAAAAACGCATTTCTTGCCTGCGCTACCCAGAACTTATCACGACTATCTCCATCAGGATATAGCATTGCGGCTATCGACATTAAATCCGATACTCGCTGGTCAGGATCGGAAGAAACATAGGTAAACGGATTCCAACGGTGTGTCCTTCCATCTTCGGCAAACGGGTTGAACAAATAGACTTCCTGACCTAATACTTCTTTGCGGTAGCCACTAGTCAAATTAAAGTTCTCCTGTTTGATGTCCAAAACTACTACCGATCCTTTATAACTTAACAGGTTGGGAATAACGATACCGACACCTTTACCCGAACGTGTTGGCGCTGCCAACAATGCGAATTGCTGGCCATTGTAATGTAACAATTTGCCGTTGTGTTTACCGACGACAATTGAAGTATCCGTTTGTTTGAAAAATCCTGCTTTTGTCAAATCAGCCATCCCGGCAAATCGTGCTTCCCCATGAAGACTTTGGGAAGCTGTACGCCAAATGGGAATTAAACTAATCAAGCCAATCAAAAAGGTTAAACCAAATCCAACAATTCCTGAAGTTTTAATCTGTAACGAGTATTTGGCAACTTGAGGAATATCTAATGTATTATAGTATTTAAACCATGTTGTGAGCAGCAAAGGGGTTTTATCTAAGCCTAACCATTGCAGTAGGATAAAACCTGATAGGTAACAGCCCAATAACAAAGAGATTAATAATAGAAATACCGTGATAATAGATTTGTTTTTTAGGGTCATTTGAATACCTGCAGTTTAAATGATTGAATTGTTTTGAATTTTTAGTTAAGATGTTAATTTTTAGATAGTTTTAGTATTTTATATTTAAGAAAGACAATAGAGTGGGCATTTTTTCTTCCCTATTTTTATGCTACATCATCGTGTTAAACCTAAAGTTTTACAGCTGTATGGCACTGCTAATATGACATCATCAAAGCAGCAAGATAGAATCTTAACTTATACATAATCTCAGAAGTTATTAATCTAGTCAGTAAATACGACCTAATTCCACGAATATCTATTATGGAATTTATCAGTCTCTTTTTAGTACAATTCTAATTGACTTTATAATCCAGTCTAAATATTTTTTTAAAATGATCTTAGACCAATGAACGAATTCTTATGCTATCTTCCCTATACAAACTCTTAGATTTGCATTTAACAATAAAGAGTTATCAACAAAACAGCTAAAGATTTTATCCATAATTCCTCCTAATTATTAGGTCTAATAATTAGGCCGTCTGAAAAAATAGACGGCCTTTTATGGTTACTGCATTACCGAACTGAAATCAATATCCTGGGCAGTATAAATATTAATCAAAGTACCTTGATTTATTGTTACTGTATTAGGACGAGCATTATTTCGTTCAAGTTGATTGATAGCCTGTTGTTTCAATGTATTGGCTGTCTCACTTTCATAAGGATTAGTAGTAGTTGATGTCATAGTTGTAACTGTTTGTCCTTGTGGACCATATTCAGTAGCAGCATATTTAAAAGCATCTGAAATCATACTAATCAATAAAGCTGATGCCAAACGTGATCCCCAATGAGACTTAAATTTACCAACATGACCTGCTGCACCAAGATTATCTACTCCAGGAGATTCAAGTGTTACATCGATACCATCGGGTGTTATAACTCGATTCCAGATAATCTCCATCCGTGGACCAGTAGGGTTGCTGGAGCCATATTGCCCCATTACTTTTGAACCTTTCGGCAATAAGAGATATTTTCCACTGGCAGAATATACAGGTTCAGTAATGATACAAGATGTAAATCCTTTTACCTCAGAAATAATTTTAGTTTCTAATACACAACGCAAATAAGTCCCTTGTTGAAGCAACTTATCCCTATTATGCATATAACGGACAGCATTAGCCTGAGCTGTACTTACTCCCGACTCTTTTTGAGCAGCCTCCCCGTCCTGAATAAATGCAGAATTCATATTAGCATACATATCTCCTGCTGGAATAATCGGCTGTATAGGAACATTAGGAGTTGTTGGAGTTGATGGAGTTATAGGTGGCAAGGTCTCCACTACTGGTGGAGTAGTTACTTCTATTGTTTTCGTATTCGATGTATTATCCGTTTCTAATTCAGGCTTTTTGTCTTCTGCTAAATCAATTGAAGGGGATTCCGTAACTTGAGGATCTGGAGCAGGTAAATCTGGTACAGTAACTACCTGAGGGCGTTCTGGAGGGGGAGCTTCATCAGAACCACTAAATTGATGATAGGCAAATGCCCCTAGTCCGGCTAACCCAAAACCTGCAGCTACAATAAACGCAATAGCTTTTTTGTTGACTGTGCGATCAACAGGAGCATTTAGTTGAGGAGCATTCTCCTCAAGTCCCGCCAATTGTTCTTGTTCGTATTGGCTTGAATATAAATTTTGTGATGATTCACTATCTTTGTGATGTTCATTATTTAGCTTATCAGACATTCTTAATTCCTTTTTAATCCAACTACATCATTTCCATGTCTCAAAACTAAGAATGGATAAGTCCCATGGACAATAACTACATTACCTTCAACATTACTGTTTAAGACAAACTCAGCTCCTTTCTCTGATTTTCTGCCATAAACAGCAGGAAAATCACCTGTGAACTTGCCCTTATTCAAGTGGACATAGGTAAATCTGCCATCATCATAGACTTTTAAAGGAACTAGCCAACGAGATTTTTCATTTGCAGCCACATCATAATTAGTATTATAGATTTTAGAAGAATCATATTTCAGGCTATAACCAGCCAAAGTACTAGCACGAAGACTGAAATCTGTAGAATCGGGATATCTGAATTTAACTTGATAATTTACCCCTTTGTCTGAAGCTTCTGCCAAATTGCCAACAACATTCTTCAAAACCTTAAGCTCAAAAATATATTGGTGAGCCTGAGTACGAACAATAAGATTAGTATCAACTGCATCAGCCTTTGGACGCAGATAAAATACATTTTCTCTACGTACCATATCCCATCCACCACTTAGGCCTGCACCAAAATCTTTAACCTTTTCACGAGAATCAAGTTCAATTTGTGTGACTACGCCTTGTGCCGTATGAACGGGATAAGTTGTATTTTCTTGAAACGTATACTCTTGAATAGCTGCAGCATAGACGCTTCCTTGCAACAAACACGATGCTGCTGTTGCTAAAAACATTTTTCTTAACATTATTGATTTCCACTTTCAACAGATATAGGAGAAGCATTAGGAACATTATTATCTACAGATGTAGGAGCTTCTAACTGGGGCTGGGGTACACTTTGTACTTGTTGCTGAGCCTGGCTTTCAGTTGATGTTCCTGCAGAAAGATAATCTGAAGATAAATCTTGAACAGGTGATTCACTAGCATCAGGATCAACACGATAAGACAATACCTGGAATCCCAGGGGATTTTTTAACCTATACTTTTCATCCATCTTCAAATTGCTATTATAAGTATAGGTCAGAGTAGCAACATTGCTATCCATAAATCTTGATATGCCAGTACTCTTATTTAATAAAAATCTTTGGAATCTTACTGTTGCGCTAGCATCGCGACCATCGGCCTTTCCACTATTATTAAGGACGATACTCAAAATCTTAACGCGAATTGACTGAGCAGACCCATAAAGATTAAATGGGCTATTAGGATTACTTTTATTCATCAGATTGCGATAGCTGTCAGATACCCCTGCAACCGACATAGAATAAACTGTAGCCCAGTCATTATCATAAATAATCTGACTATCAAAAGATTCTCTAGCAATAATAAAGTGAGAAATATTACTCTTATTTACTGCTTCATTTTTAGTAATATCTAAATTATTCCAATCACCGGCTAGTTTAGCAACAGTAGCTTGTCCCGTATAGACATCAGTCATAACAAGATAAGGTTCTTTTTCTTTCAGCGGCAAAATATAAAATAATCCGCCAAGCAGACACAAAGAAGAGAAGGTAGAAATACCGGCAACAATCCATGCCCTTTTCTCACTTTTTTTGCGGATATCAACCAAGGTCGTTTCAAAATCCAAAGATCTTTTTACAGCCTTTTGGATATTGCCATCAGTAGTATTTTTACTTGATTTGAACATATATTTCCATTTTAATCTTGGGTTTTTACATCAGCTTTTGCTGATCTCTCATGTTTTTTCTTTCCACTGTTTTTCACAGCAACATCCATTCTCTTATGCGCCATAATTACACCATTTTGAACATAGAAAACCATCCCTTTATCTTCATAAAGTTTAGATAATTCACTCAGGACATTATCAAGCTCAGTATTTCGTATTGTTGATACTTTCTTATACAAAGTAAAATCAAGCGTATAGTCATAAACAACAGGCATCTTTGCCTCTTCTCCCCAACGCTCCAACAAACCTTTTACAGTTGTATCAAGTCGTGTCACTTGATAAACATGAGGTTTGACAAGAGGAATCTCAGTTACCTGATCAGGTAGTTCATTTAATGGCCTCCATGAACTTGGGAAATCTGGAGCAGACTGATTTGCACAACCTGCCATTAGCGCGCCCACACTAGCAGACAGTAACAGCGTTCTTAAAAGAAACATACATAGTACCTTATAAAATAACTTAAGTTACAACCAAAGCATCTTAATTAAAAATGAAGAAAAGACAATTCATGTTTGGTTATTTTTATTGGTTAAAATCTTGTTAATTATTTTAATCTGTGCTAAATTTCACGTCAATACAAATTCATATTTTCATCTCAACATCATGTTTTTTTCCTGCACCGACTTAGCTGTCCCGCATGATATTATGCATCATGTCGTGAGAGTTGAATCCTCAGGCAACCCATACGCTATAGGTGTTGTAGGCGGACGCTTACAAAGACAGCCTAAAAATTTGGCTGAAGCAGTTGCTACTGCTAAAATGTTGGAACAAAAAGGATTTAACTTCTCCTTAGGATTAGCTCAAGTTAACCGATACAATTTAAAAAAATACGGGTTGCATTCCTACGAACATGCATTCCAAGTGTGCCCAAACGTCAAGGCAGGTTCGCATATATTGCGAGAATGCTACAATCGTGCAAAAGACTGGGGTAAATCTTTCAGCTGTTATTATTCCGGTAACTTTGTAACTGGTTATAAGCATGGATATGTGCAAAAAATTTTTTCATCTATGGGGAAAGGGAGAGCAATCCCACAAAATGCCATTCCAGTCATCAGCAATACTGTGAATACCCCTCGACCTATGGGCCAAATGCCAGCACAACAAGCTAACCGCCTAAATTTGACAGTTACCGCTAATCCACAACCATACTCGGCTACTGTCTCTAAAAACCAACATTTCTTGCAAGATAATAGTACTGCACAAGCGAAAAGCAATACTTATAAAGATAGCGCAGCAGTCTTTTAGATAGTTTTTTTCCACATCAACCTGTAATAAACATAGGAAATTTCAAATGAAAAACACTCAGATTCAAAAAAAGTCCCGCTTTACCGCTGAAAACGTTGCTACAGCAGCATTTGTTGCTGCAGCATTTTTAGCACCGACTATAGGTATGGCTGCTGATGATTTTACTTCAGCTTCTGGGGGTGCCTGTAAATTCATTAAAAACATCCATACCGTATTGAACTTAATGTCCGTTGCTGTTGTAACCATCGCCATTATTTTTGCCGGTTACCAAATTGCTTTTGCACACAAACGCATTTCTGACGTCGCTCCTATTTTAATTGGTGGCGTACTGATTGGTGCGGCCGGCCAAATCGCAAAAATGCTGGTTGGTAATGCAGACTCTTGCTCTGCCGGTACAGCTGCGGCAATGCTCCAAGTATTGCAATTTTTTGCCTGATTCACACCATGCAGAAAAACATCGTTTTTCGAGGATGTACGCGTCCGGCAACCTTTCTCGGCGTACCCTATATACCTTTCTTTATAGGGGCCGGTTCAGGATTATTGATGGGAATGTACTTCAATATGTTTTTTTTATTGACTATTCCCTTCATCATCCTGATTATGAGGCAGATGGCAAAGCGAGATGATATGATTTTTCGTTTTCTAGGTTTACGTCTGAAATTTAGACTTAAAGCTAGAAACCGAGAGGAGTTTCCTGATACGTGGTGCTTCTCGCCTAATGAATACCGCAACAATCCTCCCAAACAATGACAACAAAACATCCGACAGACATCTTTGTCTGTCGGACGATTTCAACACAAAAAACAAATAAAATGTTTACTCCTGACGCATCAATCAGTCAATTCGTATCCCTCTCCACCCATGTTTCCCCAACCATTGTCAAAACCACTGGTGGAGATTACCTAACAACATGGCATCTATCCGGCCTTCCTTTTGTAGGTCGAGAAGAATGGGAGCTCGAACACAAACACAACACATTTAATCGTTTACTCCAATCCTTACGCGCTCCGGACTATGTCAATGTTGCCTTCTGGGTACATGACATTCGCCGCCACCGCGGCATCGATTTGCGCCCAAAATTCCAAGAGTCTTTCAATCAAAGCCTCTCAGACCGCTATTTTTCCCGACTTTCTAAAGAAAAGCTCATGAACAACGAGCTTTACTTGACCATGATTTATCGCCCAGTTGTTGACGGCAAAAAGTTTGTTGATAAATCAGGCAATATCGATCGTCTGAAGGCCGAACAGGAACAAGCTATTGGTACACTTAACGAATTAGCAACCAACCTTGAGGCTGTTCTCAAAGACTACCATCCATACCGACTTGGCATGTACGAAGGTAAAAACGGGACTGTATTCTCTGAAACCCTCGAGCTTTTCGGTTATATCCTTAACCGCATTAATGAGCCGGTTCCTGTACTTCCTGCTCCTGTTTACAACTACTTACCCCTTAGCCGGCATCTCTTTTCTGCCAAAACCGGCGACTATATCGTCCGTACTCCTGAGGGTAAAAACCACTACGGTGCCATACTCAACCTTAAAGAATACCCTGACGGCACCTATCCCGGCGTGCTTAACGGGCTCAAATATTTGGATGTCGAATACGTTATCACTCATAGTTTCAGCCCCATGAGCCGATACGACGCCATGAAAACCCTTGAGCGTACCCGTGGCATGATGATCTCTTCCGGTGATAAATCCTTTACCCAAATTGCAGAACTCGACCATGCAATGGATCAGCTCGCATCTGGCAATTTTGTACTTGGTGGCTACCATTTTAGCCTTGCTATCTACGCCGACAGCCAAGAGCAACTTTCCCAAAACATTGCCGCTGCCCGAGCTGAACTTTCCAATGCAGGCTTCGTAACGACAAAAGAAGACTTGGCCGTCTGCGCCGCATATTATGCCCAGCTTCCGGGTAACTGGAACTACCGCACTCGTATTGCCAATCTCTCATCGTTAAATTTCTTGGGCCTTTGTCCTCTTCACAACTTTGCCGCTGGTAAACGTGAAGGCAATCCATGGGGGCAATGCGTTACCGTTCTTCAGACGACCAATGGCCAGCCCTACTATTTCAACTTCCATGCAACCCTTGAAGGCGAAGATTCCGAAGGTGAAAAAGCCATTGCCAACACCATGGTTATCGGTAAGTCTGGTACCGGTAAAACGGCACTTATCAACTTCCTTCTCAGCCAGGTACAAAAGTACGATCCCAAGCCTACCATCTTCTTCTTCGATAAAGACCGTGGTGCCGAAATCTTTGTCAGAGCTTGCGGCGGTGCTTATATGGCGCTGGAAAGCGGTCAGCCGACTGGCTTTAACCCCTTCCAATGCGAAAATACAGAGGCAAATGTCCAATTCCTCTGTGGCCTTATGAAGCAGTTAGGTGGCAAGGCGCACTATTCAGCAGCAGAAGACGACGACGTCCTGCGCGCCGTACGAGCCATGCTCGACACTCCGCCGGCGCTGCGTAGTATTTCCAACTTCCAAAAATCTCTGCCCAATACCGGCGATGACTCCCTCTATGCCAATATCCGCAAATGGACCCGTGGAAACAGCCTTGGCTGGGTTTTTGATAACCCTCAGGACAAAATCGACTTCAGCGGAGCCAATATTATCGGCTTCGACTACACCGATGTGATCGAAAACCCTCAGGTACGCGATCCAGTCATCGGCTACCTTATCCACCGAATGGAAGAGCTTATCGATGGCCGCCGCTTCATCTACATCATGGATGAATTCTGGAAAATCCTTGATGGCGAAGGCGGCTTGAAAGAGTTTGCCAAAAACAAACAAAAAACCATCCGTAAGCAAAACGGTATGGGTATCTTCGCTACCCAGTCTCCGGAAGACGCCCTCAAAAGCGATATTTCCGCCGCACTGATTGAGCAGACAGCTACCATGATACTGCTGCCAAATCCGAATGCAGATAAAAAAGACTACATCGATGGACTGAAGCTGACCGACTCAGAGTTTCAAGTAGTCAAAGGCTTGGATGAGCGTAGCCGTTGCTTCTTGGTCAAACAAGGTCATGCGTCAGCTGTTTGCCAGCTTAATCTGCGCGGATTTGACGACGAATTGGCTGTCATCTCCGCCAGTACCGACAACATCGACATCATGGACGGCATTATCAAAAAAACGGCCGAACGCCTTGGCATCAGCATCGATGCAGTGAAACCAGAAGATTGGTTGCAGACCTTCTACGATGAGCGTAAGGGTTCCGGCAAGAAGTCGGCTACTAATATGATGCGTAATGCAGACTAAGTCGATTTGACTAAAAATGAGATAGGGTTATCTAAAGACAGTAAGTCTTCAGGCAACCCTAAGACTGAAAATTTAAATATTTTAAAATTAACCAATTTGAAGAAAGATTGAATAGTAATGAAAACTAAAATAAAACGGATAATCGCCTCAGTTTTGGTGGGGGCGACAATGCTTACTTCCATGCCGATAGCTAATTCATATGTATTGCCTGTTGTTGATGGGGCCAAAATGATGCAAGATGCTATTAACTGGGCGATGGATGCGGCAGACCGCGCCGTTACGCTATCCAACTGGGTCACTCAGCTGCAAAACTGGCGTACCCAGTTGCAACATTGGGTACGCGGTCAAATGGAACAGATTCCAGAAGTGAAAAAACTACTCGATAAAAAAGAAGAGAACGCAATTAAAAAAATGTTCCAAAACCGTAAGGATCGCTGTAATAGAATTGCTAACCAAACATCAAAAAGTTTATGTATTAGTACAGTAACTCTTGAAGAAAAAAAATTCTCACTTTTAAGAGAGATGGAAACAAAAATTAATGAAACCTTTTCAGAAATAAATAAGACTTCGATTAAAAAACAAAATTCCAATGCTCAAGGACAAAGTAATACGGCAGCCTCTGCCGAAGCTGAAGTCATTGCGAAATTGCAGCAGTTGGAAATCAAACTAAAAAATTACCAATCGGCAATAAACTCTATCGACCAAATGCTTGATCAATACAAATGGGCAAGGGTAAATCTGACCAAAGACCAGCTCTCAGGCTCGAACCACAGCAACCTGACCAAAGCGTCAGCTTCGCTCGTTTTACAAAGTAAGGTAAAAAAATTCCACGATGAAGCAAAAGAAAAAAGAGCCATCAGCACTGGCTATAAACTCCGCTAATTTTAATGTTATTTTTACCCAAACTATTTAACAGGAAAACATCATCATGATGGATCTTCTCCTTTATTCCAGTATTCGTGACTATATCTATGCACGAATAAGCTTCTTTACTGAACATGTATTGTCTAAAAACCTAACGCTTGTTTTTACCATTATCGTTGCCTTATTGACTTTATGGATAATGATTCAAGGTTATCTGATTGCAACCGGCAGAAGCCAGGAAGGACTGAAAGGCTTTGTGTACGGTCTCGGCAAGACCTACCTCATTGTAGCCGTTGCACTGGGTGTGGCGGCCGGCGGCGATTTCAGCGTACGGGTTCTGACCGATACTCTTTCAGACGGCATTTCACAAATCATGACCGGCGACAGCGATGTCGGCAGTAAGTGTCTGACACAAGACAGTAAATCCATCATTGGCTGCCGAATAGACCAAAACCTGACGGCAACCCAAAGCATGATGGGCATACTTGACGGTATCGATACCGCCGACAGCGAATATCTCGAAGGGAAAGTGACACAGGCAAGATGGTTTGTCGGCGTCGGTACCGCAGGGCCTGCCATCGTAGCGGGTACCATGCTAATCATGTTCCGCATCGCCATGGCTCTCTTTATCGGCTTTGCGCCCATCTTTATTTTATGCCTTCTGTTCAAAAAAA
>NZ_KV831650.1:0-8933 GCF_001837185.1 Neisseria sp. HMSC064D07
TTAGGGGATTTTGGGGAATTTTGCAAAGGTCTCTTATTATTTGATCGGCTGCTAACCAATTACCTACTCCAACTTTAACAATGAAAAGTGGGCAATCTACTCAATCAGTTTATGCCGCACCAACGCTATACGTTTCGCCCTTGCTGTCCGCTTGGCCGACAATGGTAGCAACGGCAGCGGCCAAGCCATTGCGTGTCATGTATTTTTGCGGAATTTCTTGGGCATTTTGTGTCAAGGTATAGGCATTATCTTCGCCATCGGCAAGGCCGCAGGGGCGCAAGATAGTCCAATTCAAACCGCTTTGTTTGAGATAGATTTCGGCTTCTGTTTTGGCACGGACGGCTTCGCCGAGTGCCTGTTTGAACGGCTCGCTCATCATGTCCCATTGTTCGCCACAGCCCATGCTGGTAATCAATACAAAGCGGGCTTGCGGATTGACGGCTTTCGTAGCGGCAATGATGTTGATATTACCCAGCGCATCGCTGCGGATACCCTCTTCGTTTTTGCCGCCGACAAAACTGATCACGGTATCGGGACGATATTGTGCCAACGCTTTATCGAGTGCGTCGACATCAAGCGCATCGGCGACGACGGTTTGAATATTATGTTCGGCAAAAAAGCTGTCTTCAGACGGCTTTCTTAATACGGCGACGGTATCGGCTGAGTCAGTCAATGTGCGGATATAGGCGCGGCCGGACGGGCCGTTGGCTCCGAAGATGAGTTGCATGTTTGAGATTCCTTTGTATGGTAGATGTTTATTGTTAGAAAATCCGCTCCTCTATGCAACAAGGAACGGATTTTCAGGCCGTCTGAAACCGTTTAAGCGGCATCAAATAGTTTACGCATGGCTTCGATTTGGTGTTGTTTCAACTCGCCTGCTTCGTCGCGGCCGACGAAAATTTTAAACATGGCGCCGCCGTTGCGGTTGATAAAGTTGAGCGAGCAAGTGGCTTTACCCATAAATGGGCGTTCCAAAAGGTAGATGGAGGCGCAGTTTTCATAGTAGATGTGGCCGTGTACGCCGCCGTCGGTTTCAGGATGGTCAAAGTTATAGAAACCGCGGCCGACTTTGCCGTTAGGCAGTTTGCCGCTGACTTCGACGATGGCATCGGGGGTGTGGGCGATGAAGGTAACGGATTCATTCCATGCGGCAACGGCTTGGAGGATTTCGACTATGCGGCTGCCTTCGGTTTGACGCACATTCTCTTCCGGCAGACAGCGGATAACGTCTTCAAAACTGCATTGGTTTTGCGCAGCCAGCATTTCCAGCACTTGGCCGGGATTTTTTTCCAATGAGTGACGTAACATGGTTTGTTGTTCGGCTGAAAGTTTTTGCATGGTTTGATCCTTTTCTTGAGTCGGAAGAGTGAGCATGAGTTTGCGGATAAGGGTGGGCGACCAATAACGGCCACTGGTATTCAAACGGATCAGGCCGTCCGAATCGGGTTCTTTAAAAAGCTGCATTTCCTGCCATTGGGCAATCAGCTTTTGCGCTGCTTTGTTGCCGTCGAACAATAATGGATTCAGACGACCTGTTTCAATATCGTGCTGAACTTTGCTGAGCAGTGCTTTATTTGGACTATGACCGCTCATAAACGCGATGTTTTTCTCGTCTTTCGGCGTGGCGAGATAGCTCTCCAAATCGCCCTGCACCTGATAGCTGAAACCGCCGAAGTTACCGCCTGCGCCGGAGCCGAACGCCAAACAGGGAATATCGGATTTGATCAGGGTATTGTAGCGGTTGCGCTCGCCGCGGCCGGGATAGGCGAAGTGGCTGTTACTGACCTGTTCCCAGCCTTTTTCCAGCAGTGTTTCAACTGTGTAGGCATATTGGTCTGCCTGAATATCGAAACCCGGCGGTGTCGGAAATGCGCCTTTTTCAATCATGCGGTTGATGGGCAGCATGGGATAAAGATTGAACGCGTATGTATCCAAACCGGACAGAGGCAGCTCGGCGGCGCGGGTAATATCGTTTTGCCAAACGTCATCGGTTTGATTGGGCAGGCCGAACATTAAATCGGCCACAATCACGGCATCGAGCTCGCACAATTTTGCTAAATATTCAAACGCCTCGTCGCCGCTGTGTTTGCGGCCGAGACGGCGGCGGATGGCGGTATTGAAGGTTTGCACGCCGATGGAAATGCGGTTGGCCCCTGCTTCGAGACAGGCCTGTGCTTTTTCCAAATCGAAATGGCTCATGCGCCCTTCGATGGTGAACTCGCAGTCTTCGGCAAGCGGCAGATATTGGTAGCAGGCACGAATCAGGCGGACGAGGTCTTCCGTAAGCAACGCGGTCGGCGTACCGCCCCCGAAATAAACAGCTCGGATTTTGCCCTTGCCTGTACGAACTTCGGCTTCAGCGGCCATTTCTTCGATAATTTTGTCGGTGTACACGCTGCTTTGGCTGTCCTTCCACGCATTACGGTAGAAGCCGCAAAAAACGCAATGGTTGGCGCAAAATGGAATATGCAGATAAGCAAGCGCGTCCACATCGGCGGCATGGGGAAGCTTTTTCTTCCAAATGTTCTGCCACTGGGGGCACGGCATTGGAACGCCGCCCCAAACGGGCATTAATGCCTGACGTTCGGGAAATGCCTTGGGTGCGGATTGTCTTGGAGTCCAAACAAGCTGCTGTACCATGATAATGATTAATAAAAGTTATCAATAAGATTGTTATATTAAATAACCATCATCATTTCCTTGTCAATATTTTTGTGTAATTAAAAATCAGTATTATTTTAAAATATTGTATTCTATAAATAATTAAATGTATTTCTATTTGATTAAAATCGGCATATTACTTGTGAAATGCGCAAAATCTGTTTCTTCAAGCCGGGAATATCCTCCCATCTCATTTCATTTTTGAACGATAAAATAAATTTTCTTTATCGTTTTCAGACGGCCTGTTGGCGCTCAGCTTCTGAAATAAAACCCTGTTTCATCTTCGCAACGGCGTATCTGCCAACCGTAAACCGATTCAAGCAAGTCGGGGCGCATCACTTCCCCTACCTTGCCTGATGCAACGACTTTTCCCTTATTCATCAAAATAATATGTTCCGCATAACTCGCGGCGAGGTTTAAATCGTGCAATACCATCATTGATGAGGCACGGTTTGAATGCCCGACCAAATACTGCATCAGGCGGTGTTGGTGGCGGATATCGAGATGGTTGCACGGTTCGTCTAAAAGCAAGACTGGCGCGTTTTGCAACAGGGCGCGGATGATGTTGGCGCGTTGCTGTTCGCCGCCTGAGAGCTTGCCGATACGCTTATCCGCCAAGGCCGTCAAATCAAAATAATCGAGCAACTCGTCCGCCCATTCATGGTTCAGACGGTCTTTTTGTACGAACGACGCCAACGCAATGTATTCGCGTACGGTCATCGGCATGTTGTATCGGCCATGCTGCCCGACCCATGCCACCCTGCCCGCGCGGATTTGCGGCGCATCGGCCTCACCGAAAAGCGTGATTTCCCCCTGCCCTGTTTGCCTGATTAAGGCCCGCAGCAAAGTGGATTTGCCCGCACCATTCGGGCCGATAATGACGGTCATGCCCGAAGGTATATCCAGTTGATCGATTTCAAGCAGGGTTTTGTCTTGGACGCGGACGGAGAGATTACGGATTTGAAATAAAGAGTGCATGGCAAAAAATATGGGGAAATGAAGTTTCAGACGGCCTGTTCAGGCATCAACGGCTTTTCAAAGGCTTAATAAACAAATACATAAAAAACGGTCCGCCCAATAAGGCAATCACGATACCAACCGGCAGATCGACAGGGTATGTCAGCCAGCGTGCCGCGCCGTCCACCACCATCAAAAATACTGCGCCCAACCAAGCCGACAACGCAATCAGTTTGCGGCGGCTGCCGCCGACGGTTTGTGCCAGCACATTGGGGATCATCATGCCGAGAAAACCGATGATGCCCGAAAGCGATACCGCTGCCCCCGTCATCAATGCTGCACCGATTACGGTTTGCACACGCAATGCCCCAACCGACACCCCCATACTGGCAGCCGTGTCTTCCCCCGTCATCAAAACGTCCAGCCGCCTGCCTGCGGACAGCAAAATCAGAAAACCGGGCAACATGACCGCGATTGCCACGACAGGCGATGAGAAACCGGCTTCAGCAAGGCTGCCCGACAGCCATGTGGTCGCGCTGCGCAATACCAAATCGTCAGATAAAAACAAAATCATGCTGACCACCGCGCCCGAAAACGCACTCAACACAAAACCCAACACCAGCAATCCCAAAGTACCGCCGCCGAGCAGTTTGTGCACCGCCAAAATCAGCAGGCATACACCCAATGCACCGAGAAAAGCCGCCGCAGGCACACCCATCGCACCGCCGCCCAAAGCCAATAAAACTATCACGCCCAAGGCCGCCCCGCCCGACGTCCCGATCAAACTCGGATCGGCCAGCGGGTTCTCAAATAAAGCCTGCAATGCCGCCCCTGAAGCGGACAAACCGGCTCCAACCAAAAGCGCGGTATAGATGCGCGGTAAACGGATTTGGCGGACGGTTTCATCCATCGCCAGCGGCGACTCCCACGCGCCAAAACCGATGCCGCAGCACAAATAAACGGCGGCGGCAGTAAGCAGCAGGCAAAGGGTAAGGATATGCGGTTTCATGACATCATGCGGTTTAAGCGGATTGAGGGACGGTTTCAGACGGCATTTTTAAGACAGCCGTTTTGTCTCCTCAACAAGAATGAACACATCAAGGCCGTCTGAAAACAAAAATCAGGCTGTTTTTTTCAAAACAGGCGTGTTTATTTCGCCAAACCGTGCAAACGCTGAATCACTTGCGGCGTATCCAGCCCGTAACGGAACATATCGTTGGCCTTCCACAAATAAATCTTGCCGTTTTTCGCGGCAGGCGAGCCGGCGATTTCGGGGCGGGCGGCAAAGGTTTTGACATTGCCTATCATGGCGGTGTTATGGTCGGCAATAATGATGATGTCGGGTTTGGCCGCAATCCATGCTTCTCGCGTCATCGGTTTGAGGCCCTCAATGGCGGCTGCGGCATTGATACCGCCGGCACGGCGGATGATTTCGTCGGCGGCGGTATTCTTGCCCGACACGATGCGCCCGTCGTAGCTGAAGAGGTAGCGTTTGCCGCTGGAAGGCTGCTGTTTCATATCCGCCTGCCATTTACTGGCCAACTTGTCTGCCTGCACGCTTTTGCCGATAAGCTGACCGATGCTGCGGATACTTTGCGGATAGGCGGCGATGCTGTCGTCGGGTGCGACATTGACGGCTTTAATGCCTGCTTTTTGCAGGTGGGCAAAAATATCGGCAGGCTGCGCCATCCATGAACCGATGGCAATGTCGGGTTTGACGGCTACAATCGGTTCAACCGTCAGACGGCGATGAATGCCGATACTGGGCTTGTTTTTCAACGCCGGATTTTGAACGGTCTGATCGCGGCCGACGATTTCGTCCAACGCGCCGAGCGCGGCAACAATGTCTGCCGTATCGGGGGTTAACACGACGATGCGTTGCGCGTGTGCAGTGCCGGCCAACGAAATAAGCGCGGAAAGCAGAAGGAGTTTGAGTTTCATTGTTTTTTCCTTGTCGCATGCTTTCAGACGGCCTGCTCGTTTTCTCAGGCCGTCTGAAAACGGTTGAATCACATTAGAACTTCAGTTGTACGGTTGCGGCAAAATTACGGCCGGTTTCGGTGTACAAGTCCATCACACTGGTACGGCTCATGCCGGCAACGTCGGCGTGTTGCCAGTATTTTTTGTTGCCGACGTTGTAAATGTTTGCGCCGATTTCGAGGTTTTTAAACGGTTTGTACCACGCGCCGACATCCCATACGCCATAACCCGGCGCTTGGAAAACAGTGTCGCTGCTGACGCGACTGTGTTTTTTCGACCAACGCAGCTTGGTGCCGACACCCCATTTTTCCTGCGTGTAGTCCAAACCCAAAACACCGTTGAGCGGATAAGCGGAATCCAACGGTTTGCCGTCCTGCTGCTCACCGCGCATCCAAGCGATGCTGCCGGAGACTTGCCAGCCCGGCAGGAATTTGTAGGCGGCAGAAGCTTCAGCACCGTAGGTTTTGACGTGATCGAGGTTTTGATATTGGTACTGGATAATCGGGCGTCTGCCAACGGTGGAGGTACCGACTTCAGTGCGGTTGATGAAATTGCGGTAACGGTTGTAGAACGCGGTGACTTGCGCACGGGCGCGTTCGTTTTTGAACTTCATCCCCAATTCAAAGCTGTTGGAGCGTTCGGATTTGAGATTCGCATTCGGGATGACGGCATAGCCGTAGGTTGTATTGGCAAACGCCATGGTCGCGCTGTCAAACGGCGGCGTACGGAAGCCTTGGGAATAAGTAGCGAAACCGGTGAACTGCTCACCCATAGGCACGCTCAGGCGCAGGCTGGGCGTAAACGCAGAATCGCTAAAGCGCGTCGCCGTTCCGCCGGGATTTGCGTTGAGATAGGCTTGGTCGGTCGACGTGTTCAGCTTGTCTTTTTCGTAACGCAAGGCCGGAGTTAGAACAATGCCGTTGCCGAAGGTCAGGCTGTCTTGTGCGTAAACACTGAACGTTTTGCGCTTGCTGTCGGGGAAGGTTTTATTCGGATAGGTGCTGCCTGCATAAACTTTGCTGACGGCGCCGGTCAGATTGTCTACTGTCAGACTGTCGCGCGGACGGGCGGTCTCGGTGTGTTTGTATTCGGCACCGGCAACGACGGTTTGTTTGACCGCACCGTCAAACTCCCACACGCCGCGTCCGTTCAGCCCGCGTATGGTCTGATTGAAACCATAGTCGGAATAACGGGTCGAGTTACCTAATTGGCGCGCGCCCATACGCGTAATGCTCGCATCGACGGTATCGTCTTCCGTACGCAGTTTTTGCTGATAGGCAGTCAGGTTGGCTTCTTTCAGATGGCCTTCGCCAGTGTAGCGGTAGCCTGCTTCGATACGTTGACGGCGGATACGGTCGCGGGCATTGCTCTCAGATGTTGCGATGGTTACCGGCCCGCGCGATTGCGAACCCAAGCCGTTTGCCAATACGGTATCGTTGGCGTGGTAATACTGTTCGTACAAAGTTTCCAAGCGGTGGCGTTCGTTGCCGATATTGCCTTTCACCAAGATATTGTAGGCATTGTTTTTCTGTGGATTGGTGGCAGTACGCGCAGTCGAGTAGCTGGTATCACTGCCCATGTTTTCGGTTTCATGACCTTGACGGCGCGTCAGCATCAGCAGACCTTCAGCGTTTTCATGGAAACCTGCTACAGTCGCCGTCACGCCATGGCTGCGGTCGCGGCTGCGGTAGCCGTGTTTCAAACCGAAATAACCGCGTTTGCCTTCATCGACGAAATCACTCGGAGAGAGCGTCACCATGTTCACCACACCGCCGAGCGCGTCGCTGCCATACAGCGCGGAATAAGGGCCTTTGACAATATCGACCTGCTTGAGTGTGTCGCTTTCGACCATATCGCGTCCCGAAATCGCGCCGTTGGAGCCGCCACCTGCATAAGATTCGGGAATGCGCACGCCGTCTACCATCATCAGAATGCGGTTGCCGTCTATGCCTCGGATATTGATACCGGCATGACCGCGGCGGTTGTTGTCTGACGGCACGCTGACGCCGGATTCATACATCACGATATCGTCCAAATTCTGCGCCGAGGCTTGATTCAAGGTTTTACGTCCGATAACCGACACATTCGGCGCGGCTTTATCCAAGGTTTGCGCATTGCGGTCGGCCGTAACCACCACAGGCTCTATTTCTGCCTGAGCCACCGGCATCTGAGCCGCATATAACTGTCCGGAAAAAACCGCCCCTATTACACAGGCAATCGCTTTCTTTTTCATTACACAACCTTATCATTTGAATAATAATGGTTTGCATTTATAAAATAAATAGGCGGTTTTTGCAAGTTTAGAAAT
This sequence comes from Neisseria sp. HMSC064D07, assembly GCF_001837185.1. NCBI lineage: Bacteria > Pseudomonadati > Pseudomonadota > Betaproteobacteria > Neisseriales > Neisseriaceae > Neisseria > Neisseria sp. HMSC064D07. The sequence continues at coordinate 7,907 of NZ_KV831650.1, forward strand.
CTCAAGATAGCACTAAAAACCACTTCAAAAACGCAAAATATAGTATGACGTAGCTGGATAAATAATTCATGGATCAGAAGCAAAGTGCCTGACCGTGTCGGCATAGAAAACAGACCTGCCGTTGTCGACCAAAAATCCCGCATCGGCGATTAGGAGGCCGACACCATCATCGACAATGATCGAGAAGTACATCGCAGAGAAAAGCATTTAGCCACGAAACGCCAAGAGTTTTATTTTTGAATCTGTTCCAACCACTGGGATCCGGATGTTGCATTTGAAATTCGAATCCAAGCCTGTCTGAAATATTCAAACAAGGTTTTATTTGTTCCTCTTATCCCTCACCCTTCTATTTACCTCAAACTCAAAAAACATTTCCATATTATTAAAAATTAGTTAGAATTTCACAAAATTATAAATAATAATCAAACTTATTTGTATTATTTTAGTCAGAGTGTAATCGCATCTATTCGGTCTGTCTTGTTCAGACGGCCTTACCAATCAAGCTATATGGATACATTCTATGCAACCGATCAAAGTCACCACCCTCTCCGCCTGCATCGCCGCCATTGGTTTCGTCCCTGCCGTTTATGCTGCAGATAATTCGACAGTTATTCTCGATACCATCAATGTCAAAGGCACACGCAATAAAGACGAAATCGGTAAAAACCGAGTTTATGCCCGCGAAATCGTCAATCTTTACAAAGGCAAAAACGAAGTCGAAACCTTCAAAGGCAACACCGTATCCGACCTTTTAAGCGGCATGTCCGGTGTTTACAGCGGTGACGCGCGCAACAGCGGCGCGTTGGATCCCAATATACGCGGCGTACAGGGACAGGGACGGATTCCCGTTACCATTGATGGCACGGAGCAGGCGATTACCGTCTGGCGCGGCTACGCAGGCGCAAACAACCGCAACTACGTCGACCCCAACATCATCAGCAGCGTTTCCATCGAAAAAGGCCCTTCGTTCAGCCGTGAATTGTGGCAACCGACTTGGGCATCCTGCACGAAATGCAAAAGCAGGCGC
>NZ_KV831650.1:9033-9575 GCF_001837185.1 Neisseria sp. HMSC064D07
CGAAGCCGCCAAACTGCCTTTGCAGCGTATGCTCAACTTCGCGGCAGGACTCAAACGCGGGGATGTGTTCAACGGCATGGGCCCCGCCTGATTTGCCGTCCATATTGCCGTTTCAGACGACCTCTCAAACAAGGACAACACCATGCAAACCGATTGCGACGTATTGATTGCCGGAAACGGGCTGGCGGCACTGACGCTCGCCCTGTCGCTGCCTGAGTCGTTCCGCATCGTCATTTTGTGTAAAAACCGGCTGGATGACACCGCCAGCCGTCATGCGCAAGGAGGGATTGCGGCGGCGTGGTCGGGAGAGGACGACATCGAAAAACACGTCGCCGATACTTTGGAAGCGGGTGCAGGTTTGTGCAACGAAGCCGCCGTCCGCACCATCCTGTCGCAGGGCAAACCGGCAATCGAATGGCTGCTGGCGCAGGGCGTGGCGTTCGACCAAAATAATAACGACCTGCACCTGACGCGCGAAGGCGGGCACACCTGCCGCCGAATCGCCCACGTCGCCGACTACACGGGCGAAGCCGTCATGCAGA
>NZ_KV831651.1:0-4652 GCF_001837185.1 Neisseria sp. HMSC064D07
AAACCTCATCGGCAGCCAAGGCCAAATGATAGTTTATAACCGTGCGGATTTTACGGTAGAACAGTGCTGCTGAATTGGGATGGATACCCAAAATATCGGCCGCAGAACGGGCGGTAACTTCCAGCACAAAAAAACGGAGCAGTTCTTTCTGTACTTTTTTTCTTTAATTTGCAGTGTGTTATCTTCATATTTCGAGGGTAACATATCTGCTAATCTAGTACAGCCCCTTTTATTAACCTGCTATGTAAATAATGCTTTGTTTTCTTAAACCTATTTCCTTTTTTTGAAGACCTAATAGAAGCTATGACAATTTATGCCAACAAAGGCTACGACAGTATGGAAAACCAGCAATATTTGGAAGAGGATTACTTACAAGATAGCATTATACGTAAAGCCCTCTGAAGGTAGGTTTGTTTGAACTTACTGAAAACCGTCCATAAGCTAGTACGCCTATTTACGCCTAAAAAACGATCCGAATACCTAATGATTAGGTATCCGAAGAAGGAAAGGATAATTTTGGGAAAATAAAGGAAGATTTTAGAACGAAAACAGCCGAAATCCTGTATTTGGGATTCGGCTGTCGGATAAAGAGTTTTTTGCAAAGGCTCTGCCTGTTAACGGCTTTCAACAAGTTTAAACACATCTACCTTCAGAGAGCATTTACACATAATGCCTTCTGTAACTGGTTGTTCTTCCTAATTCGGCCTTTTGTTTACTCAGGCAAATTAAATATCGTATGTGGTTGAAGCGGTATCGCCGCCCTTACCTGTCCAGTTGGTATGGAAGAACTCGCCGCGCGGTTTGTCGGTACGCTCGTAAGTGTGCGCGCCGAAGTAGTCGCGTTGGGCTTGCAACAAGTTGGCAGGCAGGCTCGCGGAAGTGTAGCCGTCAAGGAAGGTAATGGCGGAAGCCATGCAAGGCATCGGAATGCTACATTCGATCGCTTTGGCAACGATTTTGCGCCATGCAGGCAGACAGGTTTCCAATACGCCTTTGAAATAAGGATCGGAACCCAAGAAGACTAAATCAGGATTGGCTTCGTATGCGTCGCGGATGTTGCCCAAGAACGCGCTGCGGATGATGCAGCCTTCACGCCACAAGAGGGCGGTGTTGCCGTAATTCAATGCCCAATCGTTGTTTTCGCTGGCTTCGCGGATCAGCATAAAGCCTTGTGCATAAGAAATGATTTTGGATGCCAACAGGGCTTGGCGCAAAGCATCTACCCATGCGGCTTTATCGCCTTCAATCGGGATAATGGTTTTGCCAAACAGGCTGTTTGCTTGGATGCGTTGGTCTTTAAACGCGGACACGCAACGTGCAAACACGGCTTCGGAAATCAGTGTCAACGGGATACCCAAATCGAGGGCATTGATGCCGGTCCATTTACCTGTACCTTTTTGACCTGCGGTATCAAGGATTTTTTCGACCAAAGGTTCGCCGTTTTCATCTCTGTAACCCAAAATCGCGGCGGTAATTTCAACCAGATAAGAATTCAGTTCGGTTTGGTTCCATTCGCTGAAAATGCGGTGCATTTCGTCGTAGCTCAGACCCAAGCCGTCTTTCATGAATTGGTACGCTTCGCAAATCAACTGCATATCGCCGTATTCGATGCCGTTGTGCACCATTTTGACGAAGTGGCCCGCACCATCGCGGCCAACCCAGTCGCAACAAGGCTCGCCTTGAGGCGTTTTGGCGGAGATGGCTTGGAAAATCGGTTTGACGGCAGGCCATGCGGCTTCATCGCCGCCAGGCATGATAGATGGGCCGTGACGCGCGCCTTCTTCGCCACCAGATACGCCGGCACCGATAAAGCGGATGCCTTTTGCCGCCAGCTCGTGTGTACGGCGGGTGGAATCAGGATAATTGGCATTGCCGCCGTCAATAATGATGTCGCCTTCGTCCAAAAGCGGAACGAGTTGCTCGATAAAATCGTCAACAACAGAACCAGCGCGTACCATCATCATGATTTTGCGTGGTTTCTCTAATTTATCAACCAGATCTTGCAGTGAATATGCGCCGATAATATTGGTATTTTTGGCTGCGCCGTTTAAAAAATCATCTACTTTGCTAGTCGTCCGGTTGTATGCAACAACTTTAAAGCCGTTGTCGTTCATGTTGAGAATCAGGTTTTGCCCCATTACGGCAAGGCCGATAACGCCAATGTCGCCTTTCATTTGGTGAAACTCCATTATTGATTAAATTTATCAAGCGTAACTCTAGCTGATTTACAACTTTTTAACAATCCTTAACTTTTTAATTTTTTGAAAAGATGCCTTTACGTTTCAGACGGCCTTTACCTTTGGGAAAACAAACTATAAATTAGATTTTAAATAATAAATAGAAGATGATATTGAGTGCTGCCACAGCTTGTTGATAACTTTGATTAAAACAATTTTTCAAATACTTAGCTGATATTTTTTGATGAGGATAAAGTATGGTCGGCCTTGTTTGTAGGTGTGGATAAATTTTTTCTGCTGCTCCATTCTGTGGGTAACTTTTTGCCTGTGCACAATCTTAGCTTGTTTTATACTTCTCCAATCGGAACTGATTGACTAGAGAAATAGTCAAATGGTTTTTTATTTCAAACTATTTTCATATTTCCTTTTGTTTAAGCTGGGAAAAGGCCGTCTGAAAATATTTCAATAAGGGTGTACATATGAAGTTTTCCTTTAGTATTAACCTGTTATCCGTTTTTATTTTGGCCGCTTGTGCGCAACGGCCGGTTCAAAAGCCTCAAGTTGCCCTGCCCTCCGTATCTGTGGATAACCATGCGCCGGAGCAAGGAACAGGGCTGACGGAGCAGAAGTTAATCCGTGCCAAGCATTATATGGCGGCGTCTGCCAATCCGCTGGCAACTGAAGCCGGTTATGAAATTTTGAAGCGCGGCGGCAGTGCGATAGATGCGATGATTGCCATGCAGACAACTTTGGGACTGGTTGAGCCGCAGTCTTCCGGATTGGGCGGCGGTGCGTTTTTGGTGTATTGGGACAATAAGGCGAAAAAGCTGACGACGTTTGATGCCCGTGAAACGGCGCCGAAAGCGGCAACGCCAGAACTTTTCTTAGACGAAAACGGCAAACCGATGGGCTTTATGAAAGCTGTGGTCGGCGGCCGTTCGGTCGGTGTGCCGGGGATTCCGAAGCTGCTCGAAGATGTCCACAAGCGTTACGGAAAATTGCCGTGGGCAAGTTTGTTTGAAAAACCGATTACTTTGGCGGAACAGGGTTTTGCTGTTTCTCCGCGTATGGCGAAATCCATCGAACAAAATTTGGAACCCTTGCAACGTTATCCGCAAACTGCTGCCTATTTCTTACCCGACGGCAAACCTTTGGCTGCGGGAACAGTTTTGAAAAATCCTGAATTTGCGCGTTCTGTGCGCCTGTTGGCGGAAAAAGGCAGTGCGCCGTTTTATCAGGGAATGCAGGCGCAGAATATTGTTCGTGCCGTTACCAGTGCTGTGGATAATCCTGGCAAAATCAGCATGGCGGATTTGAAAAACTATCAAGTTATCGAGCGTAAGCCGGTTTGTGCGCCGTATCGTGAATATGAAGTTTGCGGTATGGGCGCGCCAAGTTCGGGCGCGATTGCTTTGGGGCAGATTTTGGGCGTATTGCAAAATCAGAATATGAAGGCGTTGGGCGCGGAAAATATCCACAGTTGGCGCTGGATAGGCGATGCGTCGCGGATTGCTTTTGCCGACCGTGATTATTATGTCGGCGATCCTGCGTTTGTGAATGTTCCGACCCATGCCATGATTTCTCAGGCTTATTTGAAACCGCGTGCCGAAAAAATCCGCAAGGCTGACAAGGCATTGGAAACTATTCAGGCAGGCAAGTTTGGCAAGGTATACGCGCAAGGCATGGCGGTCGAGCTACCGTCCACCAGTCATTTGGTGGTTGTGGATAAAGACGGCAACGTCGTATCGATGACGACTTCGATTGAAAACGCGTTCGGTTCGGGGCTGATGGCAAACGGCTATCTGCTCAACAACGAATTAACCGATTTTGCCTTCAATCCTGTCGGAGAGGACGGTAAAACGGTGGCCAACAGCGTGGCAGGCGGCAAACGCCCGCGTTCTTCGATGGCGCCGACCATTGTGATGAAAGACGGAAAACCTTATATGGCGGTCGGTTCGCCGGGCGGCAGCCGCATTATCGGTTTCGTTGCTAAAACGTTGGTGGCACATATCGACTGGGGTATGGACATTCAGACGGCAATTTCACTGCCGAATATGCTCAATCGCGGCAGCCAGTATGAGATCGAGGAAAAAACCGCTGCAGCGGATAAAGCGGCTGCGTTGGAAAAACTGGGCTACAAAGTCCAAATCCGTGATTTGAATTCCGGCGTGCAAGGCATTGTGATCGGCAAAGACGGTTTGCTCGGAGGCGCCGACCCGCGCCGTGAAGGCAAGGTCATGGGCGATTGATATTGTCGGTTTGACATGAAAAAGGCCGTCTGAAACCAAATTCAGACGGCCTTTTTAGTTTTGGAAAATATATGGATAAGATGTGTATAAGAATAACGTTAAATTTTAATATTTTTATTTTTCAATAGGATAAAATGGATGAATATGTGGATAATTACTTGTGGAAAACAACATGATTTAGGCCGTCTGAACCTTTCAGACGGCCTGAGACCTTTGCAAAAAAGCC
>NZ_KV831652.1:0-14194 GCF_001837185.1 Neisseria sp. HMSC064D07
GTCGAAGGAAGGGCTTTTTTGCAAAGGTCTCAGCTTTTATAAAAATATCTTCCTTACATAAAACCTACTATTTAGAGTGAATTTGTCGTGGCAGTAAATTGTGTTGCCGTGCAGGCTTTGACGCTGAATACGTCCGCCTGTTTATCCGAACTTCACTTCTGCTCCGAATACTTCCTGCCACAGTTTTCGCACATTGCCGTAATGGGTCAGCAATTCTTCCGTCACTTCGGTTTTTTTGGCATCGCGCAGTTTGGTGTTGTGTTGCTGCTGGCGGTAGAAGCGGTAGGCGGTGCGGCTTTGTTCGGCGAGGGTTTTGTCGATGAGGCCGCAGTCGGCGGCGATGTTCAACAGGGCGATGTTGCCGTAGTTATCCAAGAGTTGCGGATACTGACGGGCATGGGCAAGGATGAGATATTGGACGATAAATTCAACATCGACCACGCCGCCGCGCGCGTATTTGACGTTGCTGTCGGCAGGCGGATGGGTGGGGAACATTTTTTCGCGCATTTCGATGATTTCGCCTGCTAAAACGGTTTGGTCGCGTTCGGCGGTCAGCATTTCGGTGCGGATGCGGTCGAAGGCCGTCTGAACATCAGGCGTACCGCAGATAAAACGGGCGCGGGTAAGGGATTGGTGTTCCCATGTCCATGCGTTTTCGCGCTGATATTTTTCAAAGGCAGCGATGCTGTGGGCGAGGAAACCTGCGTCGCCGTTGGGGCGCAGGCGCAGGTCGGTTTCGTAGAGGCTGCCTGCGCCGGTGGCGGCGGAAAGCCAGTTGGTTAGGCGGCGGGCAAGGCGGCTGTACACGTCGCCTGCATCGGGATGAGGGTCGTCATAAAGATAGACCAAGTCGAGGTCGGAGGAATAGCTGAGCTCTTTACCGCCCAGTTTGCCGTAGCCGATGATGGCAAATTGCGGCGTGTCGCGGTGTTTTTTGGGCATATCCGCCCACGCGCACGGCACGGCGGCGGCGAGGATGGTGTCGGCCAAGGCGGAAAGCTGGTCGGAAAGTGATTCAACCGTCCACAATCCGGCAAGGTCTTGAACGGCGAGGCGGAAGACTTGGGCGTGTTGGAAATGGCGCAATGTGTCCATTTGCGCTTCAGTATCGCCGCCGCAGGCTTTGAGGTCGTTTGAAAGTGCGGCGGCAAGGGCCGACCAGTCAAACGTGGTATCCAAAAGCTGTGCGCTGATGAGTTCGTCCAGCAGAATCGGATATTTGCTCAGATACGCCGCTACCCATGAACTTTGGCTCATGATTTGTGCCAGATGCGCCAAGGTCTGCGGATGTTCGTTGAGGAAAGCAAGATAGGCGGAGCGGCGGCTGATGTTTTCGAGAAAGTCAAACAGCCGCATTAATGTATCGGTCGGATTGGGTTGCGCTGCCGCCGCCTGTACCAATAACGGCACAATCGCGTCAAAACGCGGCTGGGCGTGTGCAGAAAGGTGGCGGTATTTATGGCCGTTGCGGATTTGGTCGAGCCGTGTGGCGATGGTTTCGGCATCAAACCCATATTCTTTCAGACGACCTTGCCGTTCTTCTTCATCGGGCTTTTCCTGCCATGCCCATTGCCATTCGCTGTTGCTTTGCGTTTGCTCTTCGGGTTCGCTCAAGATTTCGTTGAACAACCGATTGACTTTGTTCCGATGAACATTGAGGCCGTCCGAAAAGGCGGCATAGCTGTCGAAACCCATGCTTTCGGCGAGCAGTTGTTGCTGTTCGAGCGAAGTGGGCAGGGTTTGGGTTTGTTGGTCGTCCCAGTATTGCAGGCGGTGTTCGACGTCGCGCAGGAATCGGTAGGCAGCCAGCAGGATTTCGACGTTTTCAGACGGCATGATGCCCAGCTCGGCAAGTTTCTTCAGCGTTTCCTGCGTGCCTTTCAGTTGCAGCGCGCGCATTTGCCCGCCGCGTATCATCTGGAAAATCTGGGCGATAAATTCAACTTCGCGGATGCCGCCTGCGCCGAGTTTGATGTTGTCCGCCATGCCCTTTTTGCTGACTTCGCTGCGGATTTGGCGGTGCAGGGTACGCATTGCTTCATACGCGCTGTAATCCAGATATTTGCGGAACACAAAGGGGCGTACCAGCGCTTTGATGTCGTTCGGATGCGGCGTAACCACGCGGCCTTTGCACCACGCATAGCGTTCCCATTCGCGACCCTGCGTAATTAAATATTGCTCCAGCGCGGTTTCACTCAACACCAGCGCGCCCGAATCGCCGTCCGGCCGCAGCCGCATATCGACGCGGAACACCTGCCCGTCGGCGGTGATGTCATTCAGCAGCGCAATCAGTTTCTGCCCGACTTTGGTGAAAAATTCCTGATTGCCCCGTTCGCGCCTGCCGTCGGTATCGCCCGATTCGGGGTAGATAAAAATCAAATCAATGTCGGAAGACACGTTCAACTCATAGCCGCCCGCCTTGCCCATCGCTACTACGCTCAAATGTTGCGGCGATTTCGTATAACGCCCGATCGGCGTGCCGTACATGTCCTGATAATAGGCGTAGGCAAAGTCTAATGCGGTATTGACGGCAAAATCGGCAAACAGCGTAATCGTACGGGTCACTTCGTTCAAATCGCTGATGCGGTTTATATCGCGCACGATAATCTGCGACACCACATAACGGCGCAACTCGCGCAACTGCCGCGCCAATTCTTCCTCGTTTTCTTCCGCGCGGATTTTGTCCCAGTCGGCAAAGGCTTGGAAATCAGCTTCGGTCAACACCTTGTCCAACATGGGCAGGAAAATTTCGGGCTTGAGTTTGCCGTTGTCGAGCTGGCGGGCGAGAAAAAGGGAATAACGGCGGGCAGTATCGAGGCGGTTCATAATCTTTGCCTGAATAAACAGAAAAAACCATCATAGCAAGGTTTCAGGCCGTCTTAAACCCACGCTTTCCCCTATCCGTGCAATCGGCTAAAATACCAACCTTTGCAACCCCACATAAGGAAACCGCCATGACCCGTATGGTTCACTGCGTCAAACTCGGCAAAGAAGCCGAAGGCATGAAATTTCCGCCGCTGCCCAACGAATTGGGCAAACGCATTTTTGAAAACGTTTCCCAAGAAGCATGGATGGCTTGGACCCGCCACCAAACCATGCTCATCAACGAAAACCGCCTAAGCCTTGCCGATCCACGCGCGCGCGAATACCTCGCACAGCAAATGGAACAATACTTCTTCGGCGACGGCGCAGATGCCGTACAAGGCTACGTTCCGCAAGAGCCTAAATAAGCATTGAAAAGCCAAGGCCGTCTGAAACCCGATTTTCAGACGGCCTTTAAAATTCCCGATTGCCCCGCATATTAGGCAAATAGAACAGATAAATCATACAAACCCATGATTCTCTGTTAAAATCCAAATTTCATTCATTTCAATCCACACTGGAGCAAACGCCATGCAAAACGACGTTTACGACTATACCTCGCAAGGCTCGGTTGCCAAAAATACTGTCCTGCAAAAAACCTACCGCCTGCTCGGCCTGTCTTTCATTCCTGCCATTGCCGGCGCGTTCTTTTCCGCCAAAACAGGCTTTAACATTTTCGCCATGTTCGGTTCATATTATGTTGCCCTGGCCGCCTTCTTCGGCTTCTTCTACGGCATGACCTCCCTGATCGAGAAAAACCGTTACAGCAACGTCGGCATCGCCCTGTTGATGATCTTCACTTTCGGCATGGGCCTTGCCATCAGCCCTATGCTGCAATACGCCCTGGCGATTAACAACGGCGCGCAAATCGTCGGTACGGCCGCCGCCATGACCGCCGGTGTATTCTTCACCATGTCCGCCATGGCGCGCCGCACCACAATGAACATGAACAAACTCGGCAGCTTCCTCGGCGCCGGCGCCATCGTGCTCATGATTGCCGTTGTGGCCAACCTCTTACTCAAAATCCCTGCCCTGAGCCTGACCATTGCTGTCGGCTTCGTTGTCTTCAGCTCCCTGATGATTATGTGGCAGGTACGTACCGTTATCGATGGCGGCGAAGACAGCCACATCAGCGCAGCGCTGACCATCTTCATCTCCATCTACAACATTTTCAGCAGCCTCTTGAGAATCCTCATCTCTCTCAGCGGTGACGACTGATCAAGCCGCAAAGGCCGTCTGAAATTTCAGACGGCCTTTTTGATTTTTGACATCACCGGCAAACTCCCCTATCCTGAACGCCACACAAACCCCATTCCCAACCCAAAATGACCACGACCACTCCGCGCCGTGCCGTGTACGCAGGCAGCTTCGACCCACCCACCCTCGGCCACCTGTGGATGATACAGGAAGCCCAATCCCTCTTTGACGAACTCATCGTCGCCATCGGCACCAATCCCGAAAAGCGCAGCACCTACACCATAGAAGAACGCCGCGCCATGCTAGATGCCATTACCCACCCCTTCCCCAACGTCCGCATCAGCGTGTTTGAAAACCGCTTTTTGGTCGATTACGCCCGCGAAGCCAAGGCCAATTTCATCGTCCGCGGCATCCGTTCCGCCGCCGACTACGAATACGAACGCTCGATGCGCTACATCAACAGCGACATCGCCCCCGAAATCTCCACCGTCTTCCTGATGCCGCCGCGCGAAATAGCCGAAGTATCCTCCACCATGGTCAAAGGCCTGGTCGGCCCCCAAGGCTGGCGCGACATGATAGGCCGCTACCTCCCCGACCCCGTCTATCAAAAAATCCTGCAAGACCACGAAACAAACGCATAAACAAAGGCCGTCTGAAATGTTCAGACGGCCTTCCAATTTTCATTGATTATTTACGGGCAGACGTCAACGCCTGCAGGTTTTGATTCAACGTTTCCATATCCAACCAACCGGCGGCAATAAACAGCATCAAAATCACCGTACCCACGCACAGCACCCCGATACCATACAACACATAACCCACCAAAACACGGCCTACCGTTGCATTCCCCATCCACATCAAACCGCGTACCTGCACCACAAAAACCCAAGCCTGCCACAACAGCGCAAACACAGCCAACGCCGGCACATACAACACCAGCAACAGCGGCAGCAGCAAAGCCTCAGACACCAAAATAAAGCCCCACAAAGGCAGCCGGGGCGCACCGTAAGAATGCAGCACCTTGCGCATCGAGCGGCTCAACACCAACCATTTCACAATTACCAAAATCACCGACAGACACACCGCCGCCGCGCCACTGCCAAACAAAGGCGACATGCTGGCCGCGTTCACCACACCCAACAGCAGCAGCACCGCCGCCATCACCAAAGGCGAATACAAATACGTCTCCGGCGAACGATAGCGCAAACGCAAAACATCCCACATATCACGAACAAACATATACAGCATGGCATAAATCCAAAGCAAAAAAGCCGATTGTATCTTAGGCCGTCTGAAAATCAAACCGGCAAACCTAAAACCCACCAATTAAAACGAAAAATAATTCAATACAAAACAAAATCTTAATTTACCCCCTCAAAAATAAAGCCTACAAACGCTTGCACAAGGCAACGAAATTTGGTTTAATTCACATCTCGCAACGAAACACGCGAAGGCCAGATAGCTCAGTTGGTAGAGCAACGGATTGAAAATCCGTGTGTCGGCGGTTCGATTCCGCCTCTGGCCACCACCAACCGCATTGAAGCGGTTATTTTTTTATCTATACGATTTGCACGCATGCTTTAAGCGCAAATCCCGTTCCGGACCATGCGTCCCGATTTCCACACAAGGCCGTCTGAAAAATTTCAGACGGCCGTTGTTCATGTTGGCATGGCATAAAAATCCGCCTTACCACCCCATTCCGACAGAATACGGCGCTTCCATCCGAATCGGCTGAAACCTTCGCGAACATACTGAATATGAATAAAGTTCAAGGCAGGTCGGTTTACTATATAATACCGTCCAAACCAACCATAACTTACTCATTGCAGGGAAGATAATGAAAAAAGTGCTGATTGTGCATTACTCGCAAACGGGGCAGCTCTCCAGCCTGGCGCAGAATTTTGCCGTACCGTTGCAAACAGCCGGCGTACAGGTCGATTGCGTCAATATCGTACCGGAGCAGGCGTTTCCGTTTCCGTGGCCGTTTTGGCGTTTTTTCGATACCTTTCCGGAAACCGTCCATTTAAAACCCGCCCCGATTCTGCCGCCGCAAATTCCATCCGAAGATTACGATGCGGTGGTCATTGCCTACACCGTTTGGTTCCTCTCTCCTTCGCAACCGATTACCGCCTTTTTGCAACGCGAAGAAACGCGCCGCCTGCTGGACGGCAAACCGGTCATCACGCTTATTGGCTGCCGCAATATGTGGCTGGGCGCGCAGGAAAAAATGAAATCTTTACTGAAACAAAACGGCGCCAAACTCATCGGCAACATCGTAAAAATCGATGACTGCAACAGCGCGGCAAGTTTCATTACTACGCCCGCATGGATGCTGACCGGCGACAAACGCTATTTCCGCTCCCTGCCCTCTGCCGGCATTGCTGAAGAAGAATTGGCGGATGCGGCTCGGTTTGGTACGAAATTACGCGATGCACTGTTGAACCAACAGCCTTTGGACGAAACCCTGTTTCAAAACATGGGCGCAGTGACAGTCAATGAAAAACTGATTTTCAGCGAACGCGCCGCCGGCCGCAGCTTCTTCGTCTGGGGCAAGCTTTTGATGGCGGCAGGCCGTATTTCTCCGCTCTTGCGCCGTGCGCTGCTGTGCTTCTACATCATCTTTTTATTGGCGATGATTTTGGTGGTTTTGCCCGTCAGCGTAATTTTAAAAAAACTGCTGCATCCGCTGCTCAAAGGCCGTCTGAAAAAACTGGCGGACTATTATGAACAACCGTCAGGAAGATGATACGTTTCAGACGGCCTCAAACTAGGAATCCATCATGCCCGAAGTTATCTACTACCCCGAACGCCGTCGTTTTCAAATCGATATTGACGGTTTGGAAGCAGGCTACATCAGCTATACCGAACACAACGGCGGCTGGGACATAAACCATACCGTGGTCTCGCCCAACTTCCGTCATCGCGGCATTGCCAAACTGCTGGTGAGCACGCTGATGGAGTACGCCGAAACACACCACATCCCGTTGACTGCAAGCTGCGACTACGCGGCGCGGTTTATCGGTTGATTATTTTGACAAACACATCATGACATCGAATAACACACTCAAAGACGTTTATCTCAACCGCGTTTCTGCCTTTTTGCCCAATGCCCCTGTCGGCAATGACGAAATGGAAGCCGTCCTCGGCATGGCAGGCGATGTGCCTTCACGCGTGCGCCGTATGATTTTGCGTTCCAACGGCATTTTGTCGCGCCACTACGCCATCGATCCTAAAAGCCGCCGCACGACGCACACCAATGCTGAATTGGCTGCCGAAGCGGTCAACGGCCTGTTTGCCCAAGGCGTTCCTGCAGAAGCCATCGGCAGTCTGGCCTGCGCCACTTCCTACCCTGACCAAACCATGCCCGGACACGGCGTGATGGTGCATGGTTTGCTGGATATGCCGCCTTGCGAAGTGTTCAGCATGGCAGGCGTATGCGCGGCAGGTATGGCGGCGATGAAACACGCCTACAACGCTGTGCGTACCGGCGAACACGCACATGCAGTTTCCGTTGCTTCCGAAAACGCCTCGGCGGTCATGCGCGGCGAAGTGTTTCAAAGCGAAACCGACCATAAAAAACTGGAAAACGCTTCCCCCGAAATCGGGTTTGAAAAAGACTTTTTGCGCTGGATGCTGTCTGACGGCGCAGGCGCGGTGTATCTGTCCGACCGCCCCAATTCAGACGGCCTCAGCCTGAAAATCCATTGGATAGACCTGCTTTCCTACGCCAACGAAATGCCGCCCTGCATGTATGCCGGCGCAGAATTCCGCGACGGCGTATTTGAAGGCTGGAAACACGCCGATGCCGATTACGGCCGCCGCCACAGCCTGATGGCGGTCAAGCAGGACGTCAAACTGCTGAATGAAAACATCGTCCGCTATACGGTGGAAAAACCCCTCTCCCAAATCGCCGCCAAACACGGCATCCGCGCCGAAGAAATCGATTGGTTTCTACCCCACTACTCTTCCGGCTTCTTCCGCGACCGCCTTTCAGACGGCCTGAAAAACATCGGCTTCGACATTCCGCAGGAAAAATGGTTTACCAATCTGCACAGCAAAGGCAACACGGGTTCGGCCTCGATTTACATCATCCTTGAAGAATTTCTGCGCACCTTTCCCATCGAACACGGCCAAAAAATCCTGTGTTACGTTCCGGAAAGCGGACGCTTTTCAACATGTTTCATGCTTTTGGAAGTAGTAAAGGCCGTCTGAATGAAGATTGACGACATCCCTCAAGACAACAGCGCCAGCTACCACGGCCACCGCAAAGTTATCTACGGCACCCGCGACGGCCACTACGAAGCGGCCACCAGCAACGGTTGGCAGGATGAAGCCTACGCCACCGAAATGGCGGTGTGCGAACTCGATGCCCAAACGCAGGCCGCGCGCGAAACCGTCGAAAAAGGCGAATATTCGCCGCTGTACTACCATATGTTCCGCTGCCGTTATGATGAAACCGGCTTGGCCATGGCGGCAGGTGTATGGAAATGGCAGCTTCGTCGGCATTTCCGCCCCGAAGTGTTCGCCAAACTACCGGTCAAAACCCTGCAAAAATACGCTGATGCCTGCCAAATCAGCATAGACGACCTCAAACAAACCGATATTTAAAGCCTCTCATGATTACCCTACATTCGCTTAACCAATCCCGCGCCCTGCGCATTGTTTGGCTGCTTGAAATCCTCGGTATGCCCTACCGCCTGCAAACCTACCGCCGTCATCCTGACACTTTGCTCGCCCCTGACGAACTCAAAGCCATCCATCCCTTGGGCAAATCGCCCTTGTTGGATGATGACGGCTTTATCTTGGCGGAAAGCGGCGCGATTACCGACTACCTGATTCAAACCTACGGCGACGGCCGTCTGATGCCCGAACGCGGCAGTCGCGAATACTGGCAATATCAACGCTGGCTGCATTATGCCGAAGGTTCGCTAATGCCGTTATTGCTGCTCGGACTGGTGTTCCGCCGGATTGAAAGCGCGCCCATGCCGTTTTTCGTCAAACCGATTGCCCGTAAAATCAGCGGCAGCGTCAAAAGCAGCTTTATCCATCCGCAAGCCGCCCTGCATCTTGCCCATATTGACAGCGAGCTGGAAAACCGCGAATGGTTGCTCGGCAACAGCCTAAGCGGTGCCGACATCATGATGAGCTATCCGCTGCAAGCCGCGGCCGACCGCTTCGATTTTACCTACTACCCCAATATCCGCGCTTATTTGCAGCGCATCGAGGCGCATGAAGCCTACCGCCGCACCGTTGAAAAAGCAGGTTCGCCTTTATTGAAACTCGACAAATAAAACAAGGCCGTCTGAAACGTTTTCAGACGGCCTGAAACCTTGGTTCACTTATCGAATAGCTTTGCAGCAAACGGCGTTTTTACCAACGCGCCGCCCGAGTGCTTTGTTCCCCCTCGCCATTCCACTATAATGGCAACCCATATCCTTTTAAAAAATAACACCATGCCAACCGACAACCGCCCGACTCTTGCCATCGACACCAGCACATCCTTTTTGTCCATCGCATTGGAACATCAAGGCGAAATCCGCCTGTTTCACGAAAACGTCGGCACCAAGCAATCCGAACAAATCCTGCCGCAAATCGAACGCCTCTTTAAAGAAGCAGGCATCACAGCCGCCGATTTGGGCTGCATCGTTTATGCACAAGGCCCCGGCGCATTTACCGGCCTGCGTATCGGCGCAGCGGTTGCACAAGGCTTGGCCACGCCG
This sequence comes from Neisseria sp. HMSC064D07, assembly GCF_001837185.1. Classification (NCBI taxonomy): domain Bacteria; kingdom Pseudomonadati; phylum Pseudomonadota; class Betaproteobacteria; order Neisseriales; family Neisseriaceae; genus Neisseria; species Neisseria sp. HMSC064D07. The sequence continues at coordinate 9,780 of NZ_KV831652.1, forward strand.
TTTGACACGCCCATGATCGGCATTCCCTGCCTCGATGCCGCCGCTTCGCTGCTGCCGCCATCCAGCTACGTACTGGCGGCCACCGATGCGCGTATGGGCGAAGTGTTCTACGCATGGTTTGATACGCAAAACCACGTCCGCTTGAGCGATTACACGGTTGGCAAAGCCGCCGCTATTACCGCGCCCGAAGGCAAAACGCCTAGCGGCGGTATCGGCAATGCCTTTGCCCTCGCCGACAAACCGCCTTTTGACGGTCAAGCCGATATGCCGACCGCCGCCGACTATCTTAAACTTGCCCGCAGCGGCCGCTATCTTACTACTGACGCGGCGCATGCCGAGCTGCTCTACGTCCGCAACAAAATTGCCCTGACCGCGCAAGAGCAAGCCCAACAAAAGGCCAAACCGTGAACCTGCGCCCAGCCTTACTTGCCGACTGCCCCACCCTTGCCGCCATCGACGCACAAGGCAATCCTTCGTCGTGGACGGCACAGCAGTTTGAATCGGCGGTTCAACACCATCCCGACAGCGTTTGGCTCAGCCAGACCGACCACCAAATTACCGGCTTTATCGTGTGGCAAACCGTGTTTAACGAATCCGAGCTGCACCTGATTGCCGTAGCGCCCAAATACCGCCGCCAAGGCATTGCGTCCGCCCTGCTGCAACACTGGCAAAACGCAGTGCAACAGCAAGGCGCAACCCGATTACTGCTCGAAGTCCGTGCAAGCAATGAAACCGCGCAACAGCTCTACCGCAAACACGGCTTCCAAACCTGCGGCCGCCGCAAAAGCTACTACGCCCTGCCCGATGGTGGCAGCGAAGATGCCGTATTGATGGAGAAATCATGTTAAGCAGCCGCTACCTGCACCTGCACGAAGCCTTGGGCTTGGGCCCGATGTGGCTGAACCAAAACGCCAAAATCATCCATGCCGCGCCTCAAGCCGCAGCATCAGCCGCACCCGTCCGCCCCAAAACCATTGCTGCCGATACCGCGCAAGCCGTGCGTACTTTATCCGCAGGCGCCCATCAGGCACGCACTGCCGCCATCGCTACTGCGCAAACGGCCAAACCGGCTGTCCGCGTTCCCGAAGCGGCACCCAAAGCCATTGTCGAAACACCGGCAAAAACAGAAAAAGCCGCGCATTCAGACAATCTGCCCCGCCTTGACGTAACCATCAGGCCGTCTGAAATCATGGTGGTCAGCATTTGCCCGTCCACCGAAGACAGCCTGCACGGTACGCTGTTTAGCGGCGACGTCGGCACGCTTCTCGACAACATCCTCGCCGCCATTGGCCTCAAGCCCGAGCAGGCGCATAAAACCGCATGGGTCAAAACCGCGCCCGTGTTCACCGCCCTGCCCGATGCCGAACACATCCGCGCCGAGCTTGCTGAAATGCAAAACGAGCTGACTGCTTCGCAAGCGCGCGCAGTATTGTTTCTCGGCAAAATCTTCGACAGCCCCGACATGATCGGGCTGATGAACGAATTGTGCGCAGAGCGGCCGCATTTCGTCATTCCCCATCCCGCCCGCCTGCTGATGCAGCCGCAACTCAAAGCTCAGGCATGGCAAATCTTAAAGCCATTGAAACAGCTTTTGGCCAAGGCCGTCTGAACATTCTGTTCAATCTGAAATCAGGTTTTCCACCGACAAAAAAGGGCGTGTCCGACACGCCCTAATGTTTTTCAATATTCCGCCGAATGCCAAAAAGGCTGACCCACCGTCGGCGTACTGGCGCGCGCTTTCTCACGCGCCTCCACAGGTTCCGCCTCATAAGCCAGACGGCCCGACTCGACCGCAAGCGCAAAAGCGCGTGCCATATTGACCGGATCGCCGCTACGGGAAACGGCGGTATTCAGCAACACGCCGTCAAAACCCCATTCCATCACTTGTGCCGCCTGCGAAGGCAAACCCAAACCCGCGTCAATAATCAACGGCGTGTCGGGCAGGCGTTCGCGCAGGACTTTCAGCGCATAAGCATGAACCGCGCCCAAACCTGTGCCAATCGGCGCCGCCCACGGCATCAACGCCTGACAGCCTGCGTCGAGCAGTCGGCGACAGGCAATCAGGTCTTCAGTGCAATAAGGCAGCACCTTAAAACCATCTTTAATCAGGATTTCCGCCGCTTCGACGAGCTGGAACACATCCGGCTGCAACGTGTCATCATCGCCGATAAGTTCGAGCTTGATCCAATCGGTCTCAAACACTTCGCGCGCCATTTGCGCAGTGGTTACGGCTTCCTGCACACTTTGGCAGCCTGCGGTATTGGGCAACACAGGCACGCCCATTTCTTCCAACAACGACCAAAAGCCCTGCCCGTGCGCTTCGCCGCCGCTGCCGGCGCGGCGTAACGAAACGGTAATCATCGCCGGTTGCGCGATTTGAACAGACTGCTTGAGGATTTCCGGCGTCGGATATGCAGCCGTACCGAGCAGCAGCCGTGAAGGGAAAGTTTCTCCATATAGGGTAAACATGATGGATTCCTTTGTAATATTATTTTTGAGGCAATAGCCTTCTGAAAAATCGGTTCAGATAGTTTCCAAATAGTTTTCAAGTCCTTCGGCGACCTTAGTCGGAATAAACTCGGTAATCGTGTATTTCGCTACGCCTTCTCGGTGAAACGGGTCTTCTGCAATTAACTTTTCCACCTGCTCCCTGCATGATGCTTTCATCAGGATAACGCCGCCTGTCCGCGGCTGTTTGCGTCCAGACATAACAAATACACCTGCTTGATAATACTGTTCGAGATACGCAATATGCTCAGATAGGTAGGTTTCAACCGCACTCAAATCTTTCATATATTCCAACGATACGATAAACATTTCTCTTCCTTTTCTCAGCATTAAACCAATAGCGCAGATATACGCGCAGTAAAACCGCCTAACCGCCGACTACCGGCCGCACGATGTCCACTTTATCGTTTTCGTTCAAAACCGTTTCCGCATATGCGCCTTTGGCGACAAACTGGGTATTGACGGCAACGGCAAACGGTTTTTGCGGCGCGGTTTGGGCGATAAGGTCGGCGATGGTTGTGCCGTTTAATGTGATGGCTTCATTATTCAATATAATCTTCATGACGTTTGCTCCTCTTGTCAGACTTCTTATTTTTAGACGGCTTTATTCATTCCACAAAGCCTGAAACGCTTTAACCACGGCTTCGGGATTTTCCGCTTCGGTAACGGCGCGGACGACGGCGAGGGAGGAAACGCCGGTTGCCAGCACATCTTCGGCGTTGTTTAAATCGATGCCGCCGATGGCAACGACGGGCGTGCCACGCGCCTGTCTGACGTATTCGCGCAGTTTGTCCAAACCTTGCGGGGCGGTGGGCATTTGTTTGGTCGTGGTCGGGAAAATCGCACCGCTGGCGACATAGCTGGGGTGTACGGATAGGGCGCGGTCGAGTTCGGTGACGGAGTGCGTACTCAAACCCAAGCGCAAACCGGCGGCGGCGATGGCGGCAAGGTCGGCGGTGTCCATGTCTTCCTGTCCGAGATGTACGCCGTATGCGCCCGCTTCTATTGCCTCGCGCCAGTGGTCGTTGATGAAAAGCTGCGTACGGCTGCCCTGACAGGCGGCGACGCAGCGGGCGATTTCGCATTTCAATTCATCGCCGTGCAGGGTTTTGCAGCGCAGTTGCACCGTGTCGGCACCTGCTTTGACCATGCGCTCGGCCCAGTCAGCAGTGGGAACAACGGCGTAAAATTTCAGGGGAGATTTGAGTGGCGGGAAGGTCATAACGGCTCCGAAAGGAATAATTCGTTGTTATATTATCAGAAAAGGCCGTCTGAATAATATTTGTTTTCAGACGGCCTGATTGAAAAAATGAATATTGCCCTATTCGGCTTTGGCTTTATAAAAATATGAACATACTGATGGGTTATCAAAATGAGTGCCATATTGGCGCCCCACATTCGGAGACCCAACCCATGAAAAAAATTTCTCTTGTTAGCCGCCCTTCCCTTACTGTTTACCACTTATTCAAATGCCGCCACGCCTAAAGCGGAAGCTTCAAAACCAGCTTCGGCACACAAACAAACCAAGCAGCGTTTTTCCGGCAAAATCACCGGCTATCAAACCGCCGAGCATTTGTTCTCCGTACGCAAGGGCGACCGCCTGCGCATCAGTAAAACCGGCAGCCCTAACGCCTATTTCAACGTATGGGCACCCAAAGACGATGAAGCCGTATTTAACGGTTCGGCACAAGGCGATAAATTTGACGGTATCGCTACCCAATCGGGCAAATATAAAGTGCAGGTCTATATGATGCGCGCCCAAGCCCGCCGTAACACTACTGCCCATTACGCCGTAAACGTCATCAAAAACTAAGGGGCTGACGTAGATTAGCCCTAAATTCCACACCAATCTCGCAGGATTTTAAGCTGTTGAGACGGTGTGCCGAAGTTAAATCGAAATTCGCATT
>NZ_KV831653.1:0-518 GCF_001837185.1 Neisseria sp. HMSC064D07
CTGATGTCGGGGGCTTTTTACATGCCTGTCGGTTCTATCGGTTTGGCGATAGGTGATGGGGTAAGGGGTGCAAGAATATTGATGAACCGATACCTATTGAGTGTTCGTGCATTCTTGGTATTTGGATTATGTATGATTACCCTGTTGTTATTCTTGAACAAAAGTACTGAAAGTTACGGTTAACTGTTTGGAATATTTGAAATCAAACGATATTTGCGTTAATATGGCGTAAGCATTTATGTGGGTATGGGCTGTTGCCCTATCTGCGTATGTGACAGTGTTTACCGCTTGGAATAAAACCATTCTGTAGACTTCCTGACTGATTCAATCAAACACGTTATGGGAAAAAATCTGATGAAGAAATTTTTATTTGGTGCATTTGCCGCCGTCTGTGCGGCGTTCTCTTTGGCTGCCGTGAACATCAATACCGCGTCTTCTGCCGAACTGGAGGCCTTGCCGGGTATCGGCCCGGCTAAGGCGAAATCGATTGTGGAATACCGTCAGAAGAACGGTGCGTT
>NZ_KV831653.1:618-109799 GCF_001837185.1 Neisseria sp. HMSC064D07
CGGAGGCGACGGTTTCTTCTGCCGCGCCTAAGGCCGCCCAGCCTGCCGTGAAAAAATAAGCCTGACGGTTAACTGCCGTAGACGCCGCCCCGAGGCCGAACCGTTTGCGGTTCGGGTTGACGGGCGGCTTTGTATGGGGCCGGGAATGAGAGCTTGGACCAATGGGGGTTTCTATTGGGTAATAACTGAAAACAGCCGAATCCCTGTGCTTGGGTCTCAGCTGTTGAGTACAGAGGGTTATTTTGCAAAGGTATCAGTCCGTCTGAAAACTTGAAAGAAGCAGCCGTCTGTTAAATATGCGATAATGCGGAAGATTTCATGGGTGTGGTAGGAACATGGTTGTGATTGTCCGACGAGGATGATGTCGGGCAACGATGGAATCGGTTTGCTTGAAACGCCCGCCTGTTGCGGGCTTTTTTATGGGAAGGAATGGTCATGCCTAATCCGCTTTATCGGCAACATATTATTTCAATTTCAGATTTGACGACGGAGCAGCTCGAATTGCTGCTTCAGACGGCCTTGAAGTTGAAAAAGCAGCCTCGTGAAGATTTGCTTGAGGGTAAATTGATTGGATCGTGCTTTTTTGAACCGTCCACCCGTACGCGTTTGTCTTTTGAAACCGCGGTACAGCGTTTGGGTGGGAAAGTTATCGGTTTTTCTGATGGTGCGAATACCAGCGCGAAAAAGGGTGAAACGCTTGCAGATACTGCGAGGATTATTTCTAGCTATACGGATGCGATTATTCAGCGACACCCTAAAGACGGTGCGGCCCGTGTGGCGGCCGAGTTTTCGAGCGTACCTGTGATTAATGCCGGTGATGGTACCAACCAACATCCGAGCCAGACGCTTTTGGATTTGGTAACGATTTATGAAACACAAGGTAGCTTGAGCAATTTGAAAATTGCGATGGCCGGTGATTTGAAATATGGCCGTACAGTACACTCATTGTGTCAGGCATTGAAGCGTTGGGGTTGTGAGTTCGCATTTGTATCCCCTCCCAGCTTGGCGATGCCGGACTATATTACTGAAGAGTTGGAAGAGGCCGGTTGCCCTTACCAAGTTTTGTCTAGTTTGGAAGAAGCGGTCGAATGGGCGGATATTTTGTACATGACCCGCGTTCAGCGCGAACGTTTTGATGAGCAGGAATTTGCCAAAATTCAGGGTAAATTCAATCTTGATGCGTCGATGTTGGCGAATGCCAAACCCAATTTGCGCGTCTTGCATCCTTTACCGAGGGTAGATGAAATTCATCCGGATGTGGATAAAACACCTCATGCCTATTATTTTGAGCAGGCAACCAATGGCGTGTATGCACGGATGGCGATTTTGTCTTTGGTATTGAACGAAGAAGTTTAAGGAGCGAAAGATGGAAAACTCAAAACTCAGCGTTGAAGCGATTGAACAAGGTACGGTAATTGACCATATTCCTGCCGGTAAAGGCTTGGCCATTTTAAGACAGTTTAAGTTGCTGCATTATGGCAGCGCGGTTACGGTCGGCTTTAATTTGCCCAGCAAAACGCAGGGAAGCAAAGACATTATCAAAGTCAGCGGCGTATGGTTGGATGCCAATGCGGCCAACCGTTTGGCTTTATTTGCCCCTGAAGCAGTGGTAAACAAAATTGATCAGTTTAAAGTGATCGACAAACAGCATTTGTCATTGCCGGACGAGATTTCGGAAGTATTCCGCTGCCCGAATACCAATTGTGCCAGTCATGGAGAGCCGGTCATCAGCCGTTTTTATGTCCGCTCACATCATGGGCAGACGCGTTTGAAATGTCATTATTGCGAGAAAACCTTCTCGCGTGATTCGGTTGCTGAAGCCTGATAAAAATCTCAGGCCGTCTGAAAACACAGCTGTGCGGTTTGAGTTGTCTGCTTGATACATCAGTTTCATAAAAAGCAAGATATTAAGCAAATTGCGTTAAAATTACGTTAAAATAATGCCTTCCGGGTTGATGACATCATTTGCTCAAAAGGCATTATTTTTTATAACACGACACGAAATGTAGGAAAACTTATGCACTCATCCATACAAAGCCGGTTTGCCCCAATTTTATACGTCTTGATTTTCTTTGCCGGATTTTTGGCAGCACAAGTTTGGTTTAATCAGCAAGCCTATTTGACCAACCTTCCCCTTTTGGTCACTGCCATTTCTGCCGTTGCATTGGTTTGGTTGATCTGGGCTGTCGTCTCTGCGCGATCCAAAGCAAAAAGCAAGATGTTGCACCGTGAGCAGCTGATTCAAAAAGAAAGCATTCATCCTGTTTTGCATGCGACGTTGCAGCGTTCTGACGGTCAAACGGATTTATTGGTTTTGGTTGTCCGCAATAGCGGTAAGGGCTTGGCGAAGAATGTGCGTTTTGAGGCAGAGTCTTTGCCGGATCACTTGCCGAGCAGGCTGGTTGCCGATGCAGTGATGCGCTTGGAGATGTTTTCCGGCGGTGTGGATATGCTGGCATCGGGCGAATTGTATGGCGGCGTGTTTGCAAGCATGTTGGCGCTTGCTGCCGAATTGCCGGATCAGACATTTGGCGGCGTGTTGAAACTGAAGACCACTTATGAAAATGCCTTTGGCGATCAATGCACTTCTGAAAGCGTCTTGGATTTGAGCATACTGAATTTCAACTTGTCGGAAATTAAATCCGGTGGCGAACAAAAGCCCCGCAAGAAATTGTTGTATTGATATACAAAATATGCAGGCCGTCTGAAACCGAAATACTTGGTTTCAGACGGCCTGTTGTTATTTTTCAAATGATTTTTGAAGAAAAAGAGGCGTATCGGGTATAATAATCAAAGAATTCGAAACGGATTGTCAGGATCGGCAAGCCGTCTCATCATTGTCGTATTTCAAAACCTTACTGATATTTTTTCAATCATCTGTTGCTATGTATCGGAACTTTTTCTGATGTTGGCACTGGCGAAATATTCCTTCAGCTATTTACTTTCAGGAAGCTGCTTATGTTAGTGTGTAATCCTTATGAAGTTGTGATCCATGGTACAACCAGCAAAGGCAAGATTTTCCGACCAAGCGACTGGGCGGAGCGCCTGTGCGGTATTTTGTCTTCCTTTACTAAAGACAACCGCCTTTCCTATTCGAATTGGGTGCGCCCGATTTTGGTGGACAATGTCCGTTGTGTGGCAGTCGATAAAAAACTGGAAGAAGACAATCCGCAAATGTTCCGTTTCTTGATGGACTTTGCGGCGGATAATGATTTGCGCGTGATTGACTGCAAAGCCTTGCTCAAAGAGCAAGAGAGCAAACAGCAGGGCGAAGTGCCGGTCGAGCGCGTTTTGTTGGCGCAGGCGATTGAAGAAAAACATGCCGCCGAGCGTGCGGAAGCGGCCAATGCGCAGCCTGAGTCCCAAGCTGCCGCGCCTGTGGTCGGCGTATTGCGTGAAATTCCGCCGGAAGAAACCGCGACTGCTTTTGCGGCACTGAGCATTTTGCGTTCATCGTTGACCGATATTCACCGTTTTGTCGAACAAATCAACGAGCACCAGCGCAAAACCGGCTACCGCCTGTTGGGTATTTTTGAAGAAGGCAAACAAAATGCCGTGGCCGTATGCGGTTTCCATACAGCACATAACTTGGCCAGCGGTTACCATATCCATATTGATGATCTCGTAACCATGCCGCAATGCCGCCAAAAAGGCTATGCTTCTCGCTTGTTGGAAGAAGTACGCAAAATCGGTGCGGAAACGGGTGCGACCAAAATCCATCTGAATGTCCATGTTAACCATGACCGTGCAGATGCGCATCGTCTCTACTTCAAAAACGGATTTGAAATTTGCGCTTACCATTTCCGTTGCGATCCGAAATAATTTTTGTGGAAAGAGAGAAATCAATGTTGAAGATTTTGACCGCGGCTGTTTTGACACTGAGCTTGGCGGCCTGCGCATCAGGCAGCGGAGGCAGCTCGCAAATGTATGGTGAGATTAAGGCCGGTGTAGAAACCAGCCATCAACGTTGAGATATATAATGACAAGGCCGTCTGAAATAGGTTTTCCTGTTTCAGACGGCCTTTTTGCAACTTGATTAGAGGGTCGTGGAGGTGTCGTCAGCGGCAACAGTCCGATGCAGGCGATACCAATTGTACAGGCGCAAGATGCACAAGAAAGCGATGATGGGCATGCAGGCTGCGGTAACCAGATAACGCGGGTTGCTGAAGTTTAAAACATTATGCCCAGAAAGCAGCGACAAAGCGGCATGCAACCATTCCCACAAAGACGAAATGCTGAATGCCAAAACAGCCAACAGGCTGAGAGTTCGGAAAATGCCGATGGGCAGGATTTGTTGGCGTAATACAGCTCGGTTGAGTTGGAACAAGACAATCAAACCGAAGCCGATAATGCAGATCATGCCGCCGTTGGCGACGATTTGCAGGCTGTTGAAGGCAATGTCGGGCGTAACGGAAATTGTACCGGACTGGTTGGAGGCGGTTTGTTGCAAATTTAAGCCTTGCATGACATTAAGTACGAAACCGTAGATCAGGTCAGCCAAAACGATGCCGATGGGTAGTGGAGTCAAAAAACGTTTCATGGATCAGTTGAGTATTCTATTAGTATGAGGGAGGCCGTCTGAAAATCAAAAATGACGACGTGAGAGTGTATTGTATCCGATAGAAAAGTAGGTTAATGCAAAAATAAATTTAGTTTAAGTCAGAAAATCATGTAATTTTACGCCAACATTATTGCATTAAGAGTACAATCTTCTTCATTATCAAACGTGAAATCAACAGGAAAGGACGTTTACATGAGCCAATTGCAACGTGATTTAACCCGTATCAGCCACAATACCAAAATTGTTGCCACACTGGGTCCGGGTAGCAACAATGTACAATTGTTGGAAGACATGATCCGTGTCGGCGGCCTTAATGTCGTCCGTTTCAATTTCAGCCACGGTACGCCGGAGTTTCATGAAGAAAATGCCCGTATCGTACGCGAAGCCGCGAAACGTGCGGGTCAGGAAATCGCCATTCTTGCCGACTTGCAAGGGCCTAAAATCCGCGTGGGCAAAATTGCAGGCGGCAGCATCGAGCTGAATAAGGGTGAAACCTTGATTTTGGATGCCACACTTGAAGGCGAAGGCACACGTGAAGCGGTGGGTTTGGACTACCGTGATTTGCCGAATGACGTCGCTGCCGACGATGTTTTGTGGCTGGACGACGGCCTGTTGACGTTGACCGTTGAAGCGGTTGAAGGAAGTAAGATTATTACAAGGGTAGAAAACAGCCATGTGCTGAAAAGTAACAAAGGTATCAATAAACGCGGCGGCGGCCTGTCTGCCGGTGCATTGACCGAGAAAGACTTCCGCGACCTGAAAACCGCGATTGCTATTGGTTGTGACTACCTCGCCATCAGCTTTGTAAAATCCGCCGAAGATTTGCACATTGCACGCGCCAAAGTCGAAGAAGAAATGAAAGGCAGTACAGCCGTACGCCCCGGGTTGGTTTCCAAAATTGAGCGCGTAGAAGCCATTGAAAATCTGGACGAAATCATCCTTGCCAGCGACGGTATTATGGTTGCCCGCGGCGACTTGGCAGTGGAAGTCGGTCATGCCGCCGTACCTGCCCTGCAAAAACGCATGATCCGCCGCGCCCGTGAGTTGCGCCGCTTCAGCATTACCGCAACTCAAATGATGGAATCCATGATTACCAACCCCGTACCGACCCGCGCCGAAGTGAGCGACGTGGCCAATGCGGTATTGGACGGTACCGATGCGGTAATGTGTTCCGCTGAAACCGCCGTCGGCGCGTATCCGTTTGAAACCGTCAGCCAAATGGCGATTATTTGTGCGGCTGCGGAAAAAGAACAAGATTCGCTCAACGGCGTTGCCGAACAGGTCGAGTATCCCGAAGCCGTCAGCACCAACTTGGCGATTGCCGGCGGTGCGGTCAGCGTGGCGCGAGCAGTTCACGCCAAAGCCATCGTTGCCCTGACTGAAAGCGGTTCGACCGCCTTCGAAGTCAGCCGCCACAACATTACCCTGCCGATTTTTGCCCTGACGCCGAGTGTTTCAGCGCAACGCCGCATGGCGATGTACCGCGGTGTACGTCCGTTGATTTTGGCAACCAGTACCGATCACGATACCGCGCTGAACGAAGTGGAAGCCATGCTGGTAGAACACAAAATCCTCCAAAGCGGCGACCAATACATCATCACCAGTGGTTCGCAAATGCGCGAATCCGGTTCGACTAATACGCTGGAAGTGTTGCAGGTCAAATAATTGCAGTGATCCGATGATTGGAAAAGCAGGCTGTTTTAGCCTGCTTTTTTTGTGTAAAAAAAGAAAAGATTAGGCAAAAATAATGATGTAGTATAGAATTGAGTGCCTATACTAAATCAATAAAGGACGTTTCAGACGGCCTTTTTCTTTGTCCGCTACTTTCACGGTAAAACAAAATGATTCATTTCAATCTGAAAAAAACAGCATTTATTTTAAGCGCAGCACTGTTATCTACCGCCGTCCAAGCCTCCGGCTACCACTTCGGCACACAATCCGTTAACGCACAAGGCACGGCCAACGCTGCCGCCGCCGAAGCCGCCGATGCATCAACCATTTTCTACAACCCGGCCGGTTTGAGCAAAATCGACAGCAGCCAAATTTCTGTCAACGCCAATATCGTTTTCCCAAGCATTCACTATGAGGCGGAATCTGCAAAACACTTCCGCACGGGTGCCGATGTCAGCGGCTCGACCAGTGGCAAAATTACCGAAACCACCATTGCTCCGCACATCTATGGCGCGTACAAAGCCAGCGACGATGTAACTTTGGGTTTGGGCGTGTACGTTCCTTTTGGCTCTGCAACCGAATACGAAAAAGATTCCGTCTTGCGCCACAACATCAACAAACTGGGTTTGACCACCATAGCCATCGAGCCAGTAGTCGCATGGAAACTGAATGAGCAACACGCCGTCGGTGCCGGTTTGATTGCCCAATATTCCAAAGCCGAATTGCGCAAATACTCCGACTGGGACGCTTCCGGCGCCATCAGCCAATTGGCCAGCGGCTTGGCTTCCCGTCAAGCAGGGCGTCCAGTTGCTGTCGATGCGACCGGCAAAGCTGACGGTCATGCCGATGTAAAAGGCCACGATTGGGGCTTCGGTTATCAACTGGCGTGGATGTGGGACATCAACGAGCGCGCGCGCGTGGGTGTGAACTATCGTTCCAAAGTATCGCATACGCTGAAAGGCACTGCCGATTGGGAAGCGGACGGCGCATATGCAAAACGCGCTTGGGATTTGGGTGCAATGGCTGCACGCGGTTATGTGCCGAACGAAAAAGCCAGCGTAAAAATCGTAACGCCTGAGTCTTTGTCTGTTCACGGTATGTACCGTGCTACCGACAAAACCAATTTGTTCGGCGATGTGACTTGGACGCGCCACAGCCGCTTCAACAAAGCGGAGCTGGTGTTTGAAAACACCAAAAAAGTTGTCAACGGCCAATCCGACCGTACTGTCATTACACCTAACTGGCGCAACACTTATAAAGTCGCATTCGGCGGCTCTTACCAAGTTACCGAACCATTGCAACTGCGTGCCGGTATCGCTTTCGACAAATCACCGGTTAAAAGCGCCGAAGACCGCATGAACAGCCTGCCTGACGGCAACCGTATCTGGTTCTCCGTCGGCGCTAAATATCAACTGGGTAAAAACCATGTTATCGATGCGGCGTACAGCCATATCCACATCAATGACACGGTTTACCGCACCGGCAAAGCCAGCGGCAACGACGTGGACAGCCGTGGTACATCCTCTGCCCGTTTTAAAAACAAAGCGGATATCTTGGGCTTGCAATACACTTACAAATTCAAATAATCGGATTTGAGTTGTAGATAAAAAGGCCGTCTGAAGATTTCAGACGGCCTTTTTGATTGGAAGGAACAGATGGAACAATCAACAGGCAATAAATGGCGTATTGGGCTTTTCATATTTCTGATTTGAATGGCAGAGCAGAAAGACAAATGGAAAAGGGGATAGCCAATAAATAGCTGAAGACATGAAATATTGTTTGCGCTTTAAACAACGCGTTACCAAATTTATTTATGGGCGGAAATCAAAAGGCCGTCTGAAAAACAGGTTTTCAGACGGCCTTTGTTTGCCGGATGGCTGCTAAGAAAGCCCAATCAGCTGCGGACTTCCAGTTCGATTTCTCTTTCCTGTTCGTCTTCAGCCGGTTTATCCATGGTTTTTTCATCAGCCATATTGTCCAAATCGCGGCCGGGTTCGGAGGCGGTATCGCCGATGGAAACGCTGTTCAGGCTTTCCAAAATAATGGCTGAGGCCAGATGGTCGGATGTGCGGTACACCATTGCCAAGCCGATTTCTTCCGCCGGAATGGAAACCAATTCAACCGTATCTTTGTCTTTCGGCTTGCGAATCAGGTTGTTGGACAGATTGACACGGACTTGGCGGCCGCGTTTGTAGAGGCTGACCACAGTGCCTTTGTCCAAGCCGTCGAGTTCGCCTTTATCCAAAGTAATGGTTTGGAACTGGCCTGCTTCGCCCACGCCGTCGAAGATGGAAACGACTTTGGCCTGAATCGGACGGGTAGGGGCGTGAGGCATAACATTGAAGCTGTCGAGGCCTTCTGGCAGTTTCAGCAGATAGTCGTCTTTGCGGATTTCGGAAACCGCTTCTTCGATAACCAAAGGTTGCGCAGATTGGGTGCGCAGCTTCATAGCTTTGTTGACTTGGGTGTAATACTCGTTGCTTTTGAGTTTTTCGTCAGAAGCGCGGGTACGGTGTTCCAATGCGGAGTCGGTGTAAGGCAGCGTGTTGGCGATGCCGCTGAACACGACTTCTTGACCGAGGAATTTGCCGGTTTCCGGATCAGTGATGTTTTTATTGACGCGGTAGGTCAGGTAGCGGCCGGGCTCGGTCAGGCCGTATGCGTACACGCGGTTGCCTTGCGTGTAGAGGACGCGGTTGTCGGGGCCCGCAATCAGGCGCGGCGCGTTGGCGGTTTCTTCCGGAGCGATAATCTGCGGATGTTTCATGAACATGCGGTAGAGATTGACGTTGACGGTCGGAATGCCGTAGCCGGAAGTTTCGCGTACGCGCGGATGCAGTTTGATCACGGGAATGCCGTCTGAACGGGTTTGGGCGTGTTCAAAACCCAGGCGCGGCTGGCCGTTGACGTAGCGTAAAACCAACACCTGACCCGGATAGATCAGGTGCGGATTGCGGATGGCGTTGCGGTTGGCGCCCCAAAGGCGGTTCCATTGCCACGGGCTGTACAGATATTTGCCGGAAATACCCCACAAGGTATCGCCGTTTTTAACGACGTAGCGTTGCGGCGCATTGGGGCGGATTTTTAAAGAAGCTGCCTGAGTGTGGGCAGAAATAGCCATGCCTGCTATGCAAAGCAGGGTTATAATACGTTGTTGCATAACCGTTCCCCTTGAAATCGATTCGGTTTGTCTTCAGATGATAAACAGAGAAGGCTGGAGTTTGCGAAACTGCCGCCCATTCATCAATACGATAACGAACGGCCTCCGTCGCGCTATCTTAACATTTTTCGGCGTTATTTTAGCATTGAATGTTGCTGTCATGACAGGAGATTGTGGCGGCGGAAACCAAATCTGTATGAAAATCACACATCAGTTTTATAAAATGAGAATATTATGGCTTTACTGAACATCCTCCAATACCCTGACGAGCGTTTGCACACGGTCGCCAAACCTGTTGAAAAAATCGACGAGCGCATCCAAAAATTGGTTGCCGATATGTTTGAAACCATGTACGAAGCACGCGGTATCGGCTTGGCGGCCACTCAGGTCGACGTACACGAGCGCATCGTCGTGATGGATTTGACCGAAGACCGCAGCGAGCCGCGCGTGTTCATCAATCCAGTCATTGTCGAAAAAGATGGCGAGACGACTTATGAAGAAGGCTGCCTGTCCGTGCCGGGCATTTACGATACCGTAACCCGTGCCGAGCGCGTCAAAGTTGAAGCCTTGAACGAAAAAGGCGAGAAATTCACACTGGAAGCAGACGGCCTGCTGGCAATCTGCGTGCAGCACGAATTGGACCACCTGATGGGCATCGTGTTTGTCGAACACCTGTCGCAGCTGAAACAAGGCCGCATTAAAACCAAACTGAAAAAACGTCAGAAACACACCATCTGACCTACGCATCGCTTAAAGGCCGTCTGAAAAGACAAAACAGAAGGCAGACTTCGGTTTTCAATCTTTCAGACGGCCTTTTCAGCTGAAATAGTTTGCCCAACGCGCCATTCAAACCATTTCCACAAGGACACAATATGAAAGTCATCTTTGCCGGTACGCCCGATTTTGCCGCCGCCGCCTTGAAAGCCATCGCCGCCGCAGGTTTTGAAATTCCGCTGGTGTTGACCCAGCCCGACCGCCCCAAAGGCCGCGGCATGCAGTTGACCGCATCGCCAGTCAAACAGGCTGCCTTGGAATTGGGTTTGACCGTGGCGCAGCCGGAAAAGTTGCGCAATAACGCCGAAGCCCTGCAAATGCTCAAAGATACGGGCGCGGATGTGATGGTGGTGGCCGCGTATGGCTTGATTTTGCCGCAGGATGTGTTGGATACGCCCAAACACGGCTGCCTCAATATCCACGCATCGCTGTTGCCCCGTTGGCGCGGTGCGGCACCGATTCAACGTGCGATTGAAGCCGGCGACGCCGAAACCGGCGTGTGCATCATGCAGATGGACATCGGCTTGGACACCGGCGCAGTGGTCAGCGAACACCGCTACGCCATTCAACCTACGGATACTGCCAACGAAGTGCATGACGCGCTGATGGGTTTGGGTGCCGAAGCGATTGTTGCCGACTTACAGCGTCTGCAGGCGGAAGGCCGTCTGAACGCGGTCAAACAGCCTGAAGAAGGTGTTACCTATGCTCAAAAATTGAGTAAAGAAGAGGCGCGTATCGATTGGAATGAAAGCGCGGCTGTGATTGAGCGAAAAATCCGTGCTTTCAACCCCGTACCTGCCGCGTGGGTCGAGTATCAAGGCAAACCGATGAAAATCTGGTGTGCCGAAGTCGTGGCCAAACAGGGTAAGGCAGGCGAGGTGTTGGCCTGCACTTCAGACGGTTTGCTGGTGGCGTGCGGTGAAAATGCGCTGAATATTACCGAATTGCAGCCTTCCGGCAGCAAACGCATGAGCATACAGGCATTTGCGGCAGGCCGGACGATTGAAGTCGGAACGGTTTTGTAACAGGCTGGAAACCAACGTAGAGGAAAGAAAACAATGGCTGTTTTTGAAGTGGTCGAGGGCGATATTACCCGATTGGCAGTCGATGCGATTGTCAATGCCGCCAATTCATCGCTGTTGGGTGGTGGCGGCGTGGACGGTGCAATACACCGCGCCGCAGGCAAAGAGCTGCTGGACGAGTGCCGCACTTTGGGCGGTTGCCGCACAGGCGAAGCCAAAATAACCCAAGGCTATCGTTTGCCTGCGCGTTTTGTCATCCACACGGTCGGGCCGGTATGGTTTGGCGGACACCAAAATGAAGAGGCCAAATTGGCACAATCCTACGCCAATTCCTTGCTGCTTGCCCAGAAACACGATCTCCACAGCATCGCCTTTCCGTGCATCAGCACCGGTGTGTACCGCTTCCCGGCCGAAGCCGCCGCGCGTATCGCTTTGGAGAGTTTGAAACAAACTCTGCCGCAATGTCCGGCAGTGGAAAAAATCATCTTTTGCTGTTTTTCCAAAACAGATGTCGAATATTATCGGGCATTGCTGGCAGCCGAACAGGCCGTCTGAAAATCCTCCGAACACTTGAAATCAAATATGAATCAGAAAGCAAAAATATGAGTATGTCCCTCGCCCAAAAACTGGCCGCTGACAGCATCGCCGCGGTTGCCGAAGGGCGCAATCTTCAGGATGTTTTGGCGGAAATCCGCGCGGCGCATCCGCAGCTGACGGCGCAGGAAAACGGCGCGTTGCAGGATATTGCCTACGGTTGCCAACGTTATTTGGGCAGTTTGAAATATATGCTTGGACAAATGCTGAAGAAGCCGATTGACAATCCTCAGCTCGAAAGCCTGCTTTTGGCGGCGATGTACCAACTGCATTACACGCGCAATGCGCCTCATGCAGTGGTCAATGAGGCGGTGGAAAGCATTGCCAAAATCGGTCGCGGCCAGTTCCGCTCGTTTGCCAATGCGATTTTGCGCCGCTTTTTACGTGAACGCGACAAGCTCGCGGCTTCCTGCAAAAAAGACGATGTGGCGAAACACAATTTGCCGCTGTGGTGGGTGGCTTACTTGAAAAACCATTATCCGAAACATTGGCACAACATCACCACCGCGCTGCAATCGCATCCGCCGATGACTTTGCGTGTCAACCGCCGACACGGCAATGCAGAAAGCTATTTGGAAAAACTGGCTGCGGAAGGTATTCAGGCCAAGGCTTTGGACGAATACGCCGTGATGTTGGAAGAAGCCGTGCCGGTCAGCCGCCTGCCCGGTTTTTCAGACGGCCTGGTGTCGGTGCAGGATTTTGGTGCGCAACGCGCCGCCTATTTGTTGAACCCGAAAGACGGCGAACGTATCCTTGATGCCTGCGCGGCGCCGGGCGGTAAGACGGGCCATATCTTGGAACTGGCAGATTGTCATGTTACCGCTTTGGATATAGACGAGGGCCGTCTTCACAGGGTGAAGAGTAATCTTGACCGTTTAGGCTTTCAAACGGCCTCTTTGACTTGTGCCGATGCGCAGGACTTGACAGCGTGGTATGATGGCAAGGTCTTTGACGCTGTCTTGGCAGATGTGCCGTGTACCGCTTCGGGTGTGGCGCGCCGCAATCCCGACGTAAAATGGCTGCGCCGACCGACCGATGCCGTCAAAACCGCACGCCAACAGGAAGCATTATTAGACGCGCTGTGGCAGACCCTGACGAAAAACGGCAGAATGTTGCTGGCTACCTGCTCGGTCTTCGTCGAAGAAAACGACGGTCAGTTGCAAAAATTCCTTAACCGCCATGCCGATGCCGAGTTGATCGAATCGCATGTGCTTTTACCGAACAAACATCAAGATGGCTTTTATTACGCGCTTATTAAAAAGCAGTAAAACGCTGATTGTACCGCTCTTGCTTGCCGTGTCGCTGAACGCGGCAGGCGAGGGCATCAGTGCGACCCGTGCCGAGGCAAAGCTGACCCATGCCGGACAGCTTTCCGTCAGCAGCCGTTTCCGCACCGACCTGCCCGACCAGCTTAAAGAAGCACTTAAACAGGGCGTCCCCCTGCATTTCAATTTGAGTTGGCAGCTGTCAGCGCCGTCTATGTCGTCTTATAAATTCAAGTTCGACCAGCTGCTCAACAACGACAGCACGATTCAATATAAATTATCCTTCCATCCGCTGACCAACCGCTATCGCGTTACCGTCGGTACGTTTTCTACCGAGTACGACACGCTTGAAACTGCCTTGCGCGCAGTGGGTGCGGTCGCAAATTGGAAGGTTTTGTCCAAGGGCGCGCTGAGTGATGTGGCCGCCAAAGACACGAAGGCTGAAATCCGCCTGCTGCTGACAACCGCCAAGCTGCCCAAACCGTTCCAAATCAATGCCCTGACTTCTAAAAACTGGCATTTGGATTCCGGTTGGAAATCCTTGTCGGTCGTGCAGGAGTAAACCATGCGCCGCTTTCTTCTGATTGCCGCCGTATTCGCCGTTGTTTTGTTGTACGGTCTGACTGTTGCAACGGGCAGCAGCAACGTATTGTCCGATTATTTCTGGTGGATTGTCGCCTTGTGCGGTTTGCTGTTGCTGGTGTTGGCAGCGGTGTTGGTGCGCTATGTCGTGCTTTTGATGCGCGACAACAGCAAAAGCGTGTTCGGTTCGCAGATTGCGCGTCGGCTGTCGGGGATGTTTACTTTGGTTGCCGTATTGCCGGGCGTGTTTTTGTTCGGTATTTCCGCCCAGTTTATTAACGGTACGATTAATTCTTGGTTTGGCAACGATACCCATGAGGCTCTAGAGCGCAGCTTAAACTTGAGCAAATCCGCGCTGAACTTGGCGGTAGACAACGCTGTCAGCAACGCCACGCCGGTGCAGATCGACTTAATCAGCGCCGCTTCGCTGGACGGCAACTTAGGGCAAGCGCTGGCAAAATCCGCGCTTACTGCCGACTTTGCCCAGCTGGCGCTTTATAACGCGACTACCCATAAAGCCGAGAAAAGCATCAATCCCTTGAAACTAAATCAACCTGAGCTTAACAAAGAAGGATGGGAGCAACTGGAGCAGACCGGCTCGGTGCGCAGCTTGGAAAACATCGGCGGCGTGCTGTATGCTCAGGGTTGGATGCTGATCGGTACGCATAAAAATCAGGATTATGCGTTGTTTTTCCGTCAGCCGATTCCGAAAGATGTTGCCCAAGATGCGACGCTGATTGAAGCGGCTCGTGCCAAATACGCCGAGCTGAGTTATACCAAAAAAGGCCTGCAAACCTTTTTCCTGTCCACGCTGTTGGTTGCAACATTGTTGGCCATCTTTTTGGCGCTGGTTATGGCTTTGTATTTTGCCCGCCGTTTTGTGGCACCGGTGTTGTCGTTGGCAGAGGGTGCGCGGGCGGTGGCTCAGGGTGACTTCAGCCAGACCCGGCCGGTATTCCGCAATGACGAGTTCGGTCGTTTGACCCAATTGTTCAACCACATGACTGAGCAATTATCGATTGCTAAAGAGGCAGACGAGCGCAACCGTTTGCGCGAAGAAGCCGCGCGCCATTATTTGGAATGCGTGTTGGAAAGTTTGACCACAGGCGTGATTACTTTGGATGCTGACGGCCGTCTGAAAACCTTTAACAAGGCCGCCGAACAGATTTTGGGCGTTTCGCTGGTGTCTTTGTGGGGCAGCAACTGGCATCAATGGCACGGCAAATCGCCGCAGCAAACCCTGTTGGCCGATGTGTTTGCCGCCATCAATGAAACCGCCGACAGCGACAAACCCGTCCAAGTCGAATACGCCGCGCCCGATGATGCCCGAATCTTGTTGGGTAAGGCCACCATCCTGCCGGAAGACAACGATAACGGCGTGGTGATGGTGATTGATGACATTACCGTCTTGATGCGGGCGCAAAAAGAGGCCGCATGGGGTGAAGTGGCGAAACGTTTGGCGCACGAAATCCGCAATCCGCTCACACCTATCCAGCTTTCCGCCGAGAGATTGGCATGGAAATTGCATGATAAACTTGATGAACAAGACGCCCAAATCCTCAGCCGTTCAACCGATACCATCGTCAAACAGGTTGCCGCGCTGAAAGAAATGGTCGAAGCGTTCCGCAATTATGCGCGTGCGCCGTCGCTGAATTTAGAAAAACAAGATTTAAACGGTTTGGTGTCGGAAGTGTTGGTATTATATGAGGCCGGCGCGTGCAAGTTTAATGCACGGCTCAACACGGAAGCCCTGCCGATTGTTGCCGATACGACGGCGATACGCCAAGTGTTGCATAACCTATTTAAGAATGCCGCAGAAGCGGCAGAGTCGGACGAAGCGCCGCAAGTAAACGTCGAAACAGGGCGCGAAGGCGGACAGGTTTTCCTGACCGTCTGCAACAATGGTAAAAGTTTCAGCAAAGAAATGCTGCACAATGCTTTTGAGCCGTACGTTACCGACAAACCGACAGGAACGGGGCTGGGTTTGCCCGTTGTGAAAAAAATTATCGAGGAGCATGGCGGCCGTATCAGCTTGAGCAATCAGAACAGCGGCGGTGCGTGTGTCAAAATAGCTTTACCGGAAATGGCAGAAACTTATGCGAAGCAGTGATATTTTGATTGTAGATGATGAAGTAGGCATCCGCGACCTGCTCTCCGAAATCCTTCAAGATGAAGGCTATACCGTCACTTTGGCTGAAAATGCCGAAGAAGCGCGCCAATTGCGTTATCAAACGCGTCCGGCCATGGTGTTGCTGGACATTTGGATGCCCGATTGCGACGGCATCACTTTGTTGAAAGAGTGGGCGAAAAACGGCCAACTCAATATGCCTGTGGTGATGATGAGCGGTCATGCCAGCATTGACACCGCGGTTGAGGCCACTAAAATCGGCGCGCTCGATTTTCTGGAAAAACCGATTGCCCTGCAAAAACTCTTGTCTGCAGTAGAACGCGCCTTGAAACATGGCGAAGTTCAGACGGCCTCCGGCATGACTTTGGACAAACTGGGCAACAGTTCCGTCATTCAAGAAATGAACGGCAGTATTGAAGCGGCCGCCAAACACAACCGCCCGCTGTTGTTGGCCGGTGAGGCGGGCTCGCCGTTTGAAATTGTCGCCCGCTATCTGCATAAAAGCGGTACGCCTTGGGTGGCAACCGACCGTGTCGAACACATTGTCGATACGCCGATGGAGCTGTTGCAAAAGGCATCAGGCGGCATTTTGTATGTCGGCGATATTGCTCGTTACAGCAAAAATATCCAAAACGGCATTGCTTTCTTGCTTGAAAAAGCCGACCGCTACAATGTCCGTGTGATTGCTTCATGCGGCTTTAAACGCGGTGAGAGCGCTGATGACGTCGTTGCCGGCCGACTGGCGGAGCTGTTGAAAGAGTGCATCAATGTTCCTTCTTTGCGCAGTCAACCAGACGATATCGTCTTTTTAATCAACCGCATCATGACCGATTTGGCCGAAAGTCAAAAAATCCAGCCGGTAAAATTCAGCGATAGCGCGTTGGTGGTTTTGCGCCAATACGATTGGCCGGGCAATTACGACCAGCTTGCCGAAACGGTGAAAAACATCATGTTGGAATCGGACGGCAAAGAAGTGGACGAGCAGGCCGTTGCTGTGGCTTTGGGTCAGAAGGAAAACGCGACGGCGACAGAAATCATCGGCGGCTTCAATTTCAATATGCCTTTGCGTGAATTGAGGGAAGAAGTCGAGCGCCGCTACTTTGAGTACCACATCGCCCAAGAAGGCCAAAATATGAGCCGCGTGGCGCAAAAGGTTGGTTTGGAGCGTACGCACCTTTACCGCAAACTCAAACAACTCGGTATCAGTGTATCGCGCCGTAACGCCGACAAATCCGAAGAATAAGCGCAATATCGGTTCAAACACAAAAGAGGCCGTCTGAAAGCCATCAGGTTTTTCAGACGGCATCGTCATTTGACGGTTTGCTTGGGTAACTCAAACTTTATCAAAATAATGATATGGCTCGGCATTGTTGTTTTGCCTTTTGGGCAGACAAAAGTTTTATACCAATAAAATTTTCAGACGGCCTTGATTTACTTTAGGCCGTCTGAAAAAACATTACGAAAAGGGAACAGATTGATGACGGAAAACGAGCGTTTTGCTTGGTTGCAACTGGCATTTACGCCCTATATCGGCGCAGAAAGTTTTTTGGTGCTGTTGCAACAATTCGGTAGCGCACAAGCTGCCTTGAATGCGCCGGCAGACAAAATTGCCGCGTTGGTGCGCCATAAACAGGCAGCCGAGTCATGGCGTAATGCGGACAAACGGGCTTTGGCGCAGCAGTCTGCCGAAGCCGCTTTAAAATGGGAAATGCAGGACGGTTGCCGTCTGTTGCTGCTGCAAGATGATGATTTCCCCGAAATGCTGACACAAGGTATTACCGCGCCGCCGGTTTTGTTTTTACGCGGCAATGCAGAGTTGTTGCACACACCTTCTGCCGCGATTGTCGGTAGCCGCCATGCCACGCCGCAGGCAATGCGGATTGCCAAAGATTTCGGCAGGGCGTTGAGCGAAAAAGGCATTCCCGTCGTATCGGGTATGGCTTCGGGTATCGATACCGCCACCCATCAGGGGGCATTGCAGGCAGATGGTGGCACCATCGCCGTCTGGGGAACCGGTATAGACCGCATTTATCCGCCGTCCAATAAAAACCTTGCTTATGAAATTGCTGAAAAAGGATTGATTGTCAGCGAGTTCCCTTTAGACACGCGTCCGTTTGCAGGCAACTTTCCGCGCCGCAACCGTTTGATTGCCGCATTGTCGCAGCTGACATTGGTGGTTGAGGCGGCATTGGAATCCGGCTCATTGATTACTGCCAAGCTAGCGGCGGAGATGGGGCGCGAAGTGATGGCAGTGCCCGGTTCGATAGACAATCCTCATAGCAAAGGCTGCCACAAGCTGATTAAAGACGGGGCAAAATTGGTTGAATGTTTGGACGATATTCTCCATGAGTGTCCGCAGCTATTGCAAAATACGCATGTTCCATCATATTCTATAAATAAGACGGTCAAACCGAAAAACGATCAAACCGAACGGCTGCAACCAAAAACAATAGCGGATGAACCGCAAAGGCCGTCTGAAAACCTATCTGCCGCCCCATCAACAAGCGCTTTATTGGAAGCAATGGGTTACGACCCGATACATCCCGATATTTTGGCGCAACAAACCAATACGGCAGCAGCAGACGTGTACGCACAGCTTTTGGAATACGAACTTGACGGTATCGTTGCCGCCTTGCCGGGCGGCCGTTATCAGCGTGTCAAAGCATAAATTATCTATATTTATAAAGGGATTTGTGATGAAAGGGTATGTCATCAATTTAGATAGACAGCCGGAAAGGCTGGAACATTTTTACGCCCAACCAGGAAGTAAAATTTTTCAAAAAGTCTCTGCAGTTGATAGGAAGGTTTTAGATCTTATCGGCAATAAAGAATTCTTTTTTGATGTCGCCACCTTTACTCGCATGATACCCCGAGGACCGACGATGGGAGAAATAGCCTGTACGCTTTCCCATATCAAATGTTGGCAACTTATTGCGATGGACGATACTATCGAGGAAGACGATTTTTGTCTTATTGCCGAAGATGATATTACCTTATTACCTAATGCAGGCAAAGAATCAACAGTGTTTCAAGATGTGGTTGTGGATATTGCTAAAGCTTTAGAAAATTTTCCGGTTGAGTTAGTCAAACTGCAAATGTTGGCCTATCGGGAAGGTGATTTGTTTGAAGTAGGCAAAAATATTGCGTTAAGTAAAGAAATTACCACAGGTTACGATACATCTTATGACAATACAGGATCGGCGTTGTATTTAATAAGAAAGTCACTTGCACAAGCCATCATGCATAAATTAAAAACAAAAAAACCGTATTGGCTGGCAGATGGATTTACCAAGTTCTGTAATCCTGAAAATATTATGATGAGTTTGCCGTTGATGGGGTGTGTCAAAGATGATGCTTCCTCTGATTTGGAAGAAGATAGGGAGAAACAGATGCAAGCCTATATTCAAATGCGTAATGTTGCGGAATGAGTTGATTTTCCATAAGTTATTTATTTGATAAAACAACGAATCTATTTATAAATTTTAAGGAACCAGCATGACCGAAGTCATTGCCTATTTAATCGAACACTTCCAAGATTTCGACAATTGTCCGCCTCCGGAGGACTTGGGTCGCCTTTTGGAAGATGCGGGTTTTGATGCTACGGAAATCGGCAATACATTGATGATGATGGAAGTCTTGTTCAATACGTCCGAATTCTATGCCGAGCCGTTTAACAGCGACTCCCTGCGCGTATTCTGCCGTGAAGAAGCTGAAAACCTGCCGCAGGAAGTCATGGGCTTGATGCAATATTTGGTTACCGAACACGCAATTACTTATGAGCAACGCGAAATCGTCATTCACGCCCTGATGCACATTCCATCGGACGAAATCACCCTCGATACCGCCAAAGTGTTGGTATTGCTGGTGTTGTGGATGCACAAGAGCGAGTTGCCCGTCCTGATTGGCGACGACTTGATGAGTGCGTTGACCGGACAAAACGTGATGCACTAAACCTTTTTTCAGACGGCCTCAATAATAAAGGCCGTCTGAAACATAAACCCAATACATCCAAAAGAGAACAACAATGGCGAAAAACCTATTAATCGTCGAATCCCCGTCCAAAGCCAAAACCCTGAAAAAATATCTGGGCGGTGATTTTGAAATCTTGGCGTCTTACGGCCACGTCCGCGATTTGGTTCCGAAAAGCGGAGCAGTCGATCCCGACAATGGCTTTGCCATGAAATACCAATTGATCAGCCGCAACAGCAAACACGTCGACGCCATCGTCGCCGGTGCCAAAGAAGCTGAAAACATCTACCTCGCAACCGACCCGGATAGGGAAGGCGAAGCCATTTCTTGGCATCTTTTGGAAATCCTAAAATCCAAACGCGGCTTGAAAAATATCAAGCCGCAGCGTGTCGTGTTCCACGAAATTACCAAAAACGCCGTGCTCGATGCGGTTGCCCATCCGCGCGAAATCGAAATGGATTTGGTCGATGCGCAACAAGCCCGCCGCGCTTTGGACTATTTGGTTGGTTTCAACCTCTCGCCATTGTTGTGGAAAAAAATCCGCCGCGGTTTGAGTGCAGGCCGTGTGCAAAGTCCCGCTTTGCGCCTGATTTGCGAACGCGAAAACGAAATCCGCGCGTTTGAAGCGCAGGAATATTGGACGGTACATCTCGACAGCCACAAAGGCCGCAGTAAGTTTACCGCCAAACTCGCCCAATACAACGGCGCGAAACTCGAACAATTCGACCTGCCGAACGAAGCCGCGCAAGCCGACGTGTTGAAAGAACTCGAAGGCAAAGAGGCCGTCGTTACCGCCATTGAAAAGAAAAAGCGCAGCCGCAATCCAGCCGCGCCGTTCACCACATCTACCATGCAGCAGGATGCCGTGCGCAAACTCGGCTTCACCACTGACCGCACCATGCGTACCGCCCAACAGCTTTACGAAGGTATAGACGTAGGGCAGGGTGCCATCGGTCTGATTACCTATATGCGTACCGACAGCGTGAATTTGGCTGATGAAGCGGTAACCGAAATCCGCCATTACATTGAAAATAAAATCGGCAAAGAATATCTGCCAAGTTCGGCCAAGCAGTACAAAACCAAATCCAAAAACGCCCAAGAAGCACACGAAGCGATCCGCCCGACTTCCGTGTATCGCACGCCTGAAAGCGTCAAACCCTTCTTGAGCGCAGACCAGTTCAAACTCTATCAAATGATTTGGCAACGTACCGTCGCTTGTCAGATGACGTCCGCCAAATTCGACCAAACCACCGTCGATATTACCGTCGGCAAAGGCGTATTCCGCGTAACCGGACAAGTACAAACCTTCGCAGGCTTCTTGAGCGTTTATGAAGAAAGCAGCGATGACGAAGAGAGTGAAGACAGCAAAAAACTGCCTGAAATGAGCGAAGGCGACAAATTGCCGGTCGACAAACTTTACGGCGAACAACACTTCACCACTCCGCCTCCACGCTACAACGAAGCCACGCTGGTTAAAGCCCTCGAAGAATATGGTATAGGCCGCCCTTCCACTTACGCCAGCATTATTTCCACGCTCAAAGACCGTGAATACGTTACCCTTGAGCAAAAACGCTTCATGCCTACCGACACAGGCGACATCGTCAATAAATTCTTGACCGAACACTTCGCCCAATACGTCGATTACCACTTTACCGCCAAACTTGAAGACCAGCTTGACGAAATTGCCAACGGTAAACGCCAATGGATTCCCGTGATGGATAAATTTTGGAAGCCGTTTATCAAGCAAGTGGAAGAAAAAGAGGGTATTGAACGCGCCAAATTTACCACGCAGGAACTCGATGAAACCTGCCCGAAATGCGGCGAACACAAACTGCAAATCAAATTCGGCAAAATGGGTCGTTTCGTTGCGTGTGCCGGTTATCCCGAGTGCAGTTACACGCGCAATGTCAATGAAACTGCTGAAGAGGCTGCCGAACGCATCGCCAAAGCCGAGGCTGAACAAGCCGAACTCGACGGACGCGAATGCCCTAAATGTGGCGGTCGCCTAGTGTACAAATACAGCCGCACAGGCAGCAAATTCATCGGCTGTGCTAATTACCCCAAATGCAAACACGTTGAGCCGTTGGAAAAGCCAAAAGACACCGGCGTCCAATGTCCACAATGCAAAAAAGGCAACCTCGTCGAGCGTAAATCCCGCTACGGCAAACTGTTTTACAGTTGCAGTACCTATCCGGACTGTAACTACGCCACTTGGAATCCGCCCGTTGCAGAAACATGTCCAAAATGCGCGTGGCCGGTTTTGACCATCAAAACCACCAAACGCTGGGGCGTGGAAAAAGTCTGCCCGCAAAAAGAATGCGGTTGGAAAGAGCAGATTGAACCGCCTGCACCGAAAGAGTAAAGGTAGGTTGGTTTAAAATAGGGAAGGCCGTCTGAAAAATGATTTTCAGACGGCCTTGTTGTATTTAAAAGAATAGAGTGAAATACGGCTTGATGGCAGTTTCACTATATAATTGAGGCCGTCTGAAAACTCGACATCTTTTTAAAAATCATGGCAAACAACAAACATTCCAAACACACCAATCAAGTACGCATCATCGGTGGGCAATGCAGGGGACGAAAGTTAACATTTTTATCTGCAGACGGTTTGCGTCCGACGCCTGACAGCGTGCGTGAAAAACTGTTTAACTGGCTGGGTCAGGATTTAACCGGCAAAACAGTATTGGATTTATTCAGCGGTAGCGGTGCTTTGGGAATGGAGGCTGCTTCTCGTAATGCGGAAAAAGTGGTAATGGTCGACAACCACCGCCAAACTGTTCAAATGCTTCAGAAAAATATCCGTGAATTAGATTTGAAACAGGTAGAAATCGTGTGTTCAGACGGCATGGCTTATCTGGCAAGGCCGTCTGAAAAATTTGATGTTGTGTTTCTTGATCCGCCTTTTGCATGGGAAGACTGGCAAAATCTGTTTATCCGATTGCAAAGCCACTTGAAAAATGGGGCAATGGTCTATATTGAAGCAGGGAAGCTGCCTGAAAAACCGGATTGGCTGGAAATTTATCGGGAAGGAAAGGCGGGAATGAGCAGGTTTGAATTATTGCTCTATTCGCAAGTTGCTGAATAGTATGGAATTTGAGAATCATTCCCAAGGTGTAAAACATTCTTTCAAATGGATTGTTCCGATATCATTTGTGCTATAATCCGCGCCCAATCGGTTTTGATAATTTAAGAAAAAAGGAAATAGAAATGTCGCTCTTTATTACAGATGAGTGCATTAATTGCGATGTGTGCGAGCCGGAATGTCCTAATGATGCCATTTCGCAAGGTGAAGAAATTTACGAAATCAATCCAAATTTATGTACGCAATGTGTAGGCCATTACGATGAGCCTCAGTGCCAACAGGTATGTCCTGTCGACTGTATCTTGATCGATGAAGAGC
Organism: Neisseria sp. HMSC064D07; assembly: GCF_001837185.1. Classification (NCBI taxonomy): domain Bacteria; kingdom Pseudomonadati; phylum Pseudomonadota; class Betaproteobacteria; order Neisseriales; family Neisseriaceae; genus Neisseria; species Neisseria sp. HMSC064D07. The sequence goes on from NZ_KV831653.1 coordinate 23,745, forward strand.
ATCCTGAAACGCACGAAGAACTGATGGCTAAGTACGAAAAAATCATTCAGTTTAAATAAATAGTGTTTAAAAGCAAAAGCTTGGATATTTTTAAAGAAATAAATAAAAAAAAATCTTGACGGAAATCTGAGTTGCCAATAAACTAGCGTTCTCTTTTGGAGGGATTCCCGAGCGGTCAAAGGGGGCAGACTGTAAATCTGTTGCGTGAGCTTCGAAGGTTCGAATCCTTCTCCCTCCACCAAAAATTCTTACTTGGAGCAAAAAAGTGAGTATGCGGGTGTAGCTCAATGGTAGAGCAGAAGCCTTCCAAGCTTACGGTGAGGGTTCGATTCCCTTCACCCGCTCCAAACAATTTCGCCCATGTAGCTCAGGGGTAGAGCACTCCCTTGGTAAGGGAGAGGTCGGCAGTTCAAATCTGCCCATGGGCACCATCTCATTGTTACCCTTTATTTTCAAAAAGCTTAGATTATAGGATATTGCCATGGCTAAGGAAAAATTTGAACGTAGCAAACCGCACGTAAACGTTGGCACCATCGGTCACGTTGACCATGGTAAAACCACTCTGACTGCTGCTTTGACTACTATTTTGGCTAAAAAATTCGGTGGCGCTGCAAAAGCTTACGACCAAATCGACAACGCTCCTGAAGAAAAAGCTCGTGGTATTACCATTAATACCTCACACGTAGAATACGAAACCGAAACCCGTCACTACGCACACGTAGACTGCCCGGGCCACGCCGACTACGTTAAAAACATGATTACCGGTGCTGCCCAAATGGACGGCGCTATCTTAGTATGTTCCGCAGCTGACGGTCCTATGCCGCAAACTCGCGAACACATTCTGTTGGCTCGTCAAGTAGGCGTACCTTACATCATCGTATTCATGAACAAATGCGACATGGTTGACGATGCTGAGTTGTTGGAACTGGTTGAAATGGAAATCCGTGACTTGTTGTCAAGCTACGACTTCCCAGGTGATGACTGCCCAATCGTACAAGGTTCTGCACTGAAAGCTTTGGAAGGTGACGCTGGTTACGAAGAAAAAATCTTCGAATTGGCTGCTGCCTTGGACAGCTACATCCCAACACCTGAGCGTGCTGTGGACAAACCTTTCTTGTTGCCTATCGAAGACGTATTCTCTATCTCTGGCCGTGGTACAGTAGTAACCGGTCGTGTAGAGCGCGGTATCATCCACGTTGGTGATGAGATCGAAATCGTAGGTCTGAAAGAAACTCAAAAAACCACTTGTACCGGTGTTGAAATGTTCCGCAAACTGCTGGACGAAGGTCAAGCTGGTGACAACGTAGGTGTATTGCTGCGTGGTACTAAACGTGAAGACGTAGAGCGTGGTCAAGTATTGGCTAAACCAGGTACTATCACTCCTCACACCAAATTCAAAGCAGAAGTATACGTACTGAGCAAAGAAGAGGGTGGTCGTCACACTCCATTCTTCGCTAACTACCGTCCACAATTCTATTTCCGTACTACTGACGTAACTGGTGCAGTTACTTTGGAAGAAGGCGTAGAAATGGTAATGCCAGGTGAGAACGTAACCATTACTGTAGAACTGATTGCTCCTATCGCTATGGAAGAAGGTCTGCGCTTTGCGATTCGCGAAGGTGGTCGTACCGTAGGTGCGGGTGTGGTTTCTTCTGTAATCGCTTAATTGAGGGATATTGATAAATGGCAAACCAAAAAATCCGTATCCGCCTGAAAGCTTATGATTACAGTCTGATTGACCGTTCTGCGCAAGAAATCGTTGAAACTGCCAAACGTACTGGCGCTGTTGTTAAAGGTCCGATTCCTTTGCCAACTAAAATCGAACGTTTCAATATCTTGCGTTCTCCTCACGTGAACAAAACTTCTCGTGAACAATTGGAAATCCGTACCCACTTGCGTCTGATGGACATCGTGGACTGGACTGACAAAACTACTGATGCACTGATGAAACTGGATCTTCCAGCAGGTGTAGATGTAGAAATTAAAGTTCAATAAGAACTGAAAACCGAACAGCTTGGCTGTTCGGTTTTTTATAGAATTCTTAGGCCGTCTGAAAATTTTCAGATATTTGGCAACACTTCATCCGAAAAAAATGATGGTTTTAAGAAGTTAAATTGAAATTTTTGTTGATATTTCTTTGATTTGTCAATTATAATGGCAGACTTGGTACATCCGTATCAAGTTTAACTTTGTCTGAAAGGCAGGCCAATCGTAGCCCGCCCCTTTACTTAAAAGGAAAATAATCATGACTTTAGGTCTGGTTGGACGCAAAGTTGGTATGACTCGCGTGTTCGACGAACAGGGTGTTTCTGTTCCGGTAACTGTTTTGGATATGTCTGCCAACCGCGTTACACAAGTGAAATCCAAAGATACTGACGGCTACACTGCTGTACAAGTTACCTTTGGTCAGAAAAAAGCTAATCGTGTCAACAAAACTGAAGCCGGTCACTTTGCTAAAGCAGGTGTTGAAGCTGGTCGCGGTTTGGTTGAGTTTGCTTTGACTGAAGAAAAACTGGCTGAATTGAAAGCCGGTGATGAAATTACCGTTTCTATGTTTGAAGTTGGTCAATTGGTAGATGTAACCGGCACCTCTAAAGGTAAAGGTTTCTCTGGTACGATCAAACGTCATAACTTCGGTGCTCAACGTACTTCCCACGGTAACTCCCGTTCTCACCGTGTTCCTGGTTCTATCGGTATGGCACAAGACCCTGGTCGTGTGTTCCCTGGTAAACGTATGGCAGGTCAATACGGTAACACTAAAGCAACTGTTCAAAAATTGGAAGTTGTGCGTGTTGATGCTGAACGCCAACTCTTGTTGGTTAAAGGTGCTGTTCCGGGTTCGGTTAACAGCGACGTCGTGGTTCGTCCTAGCGTGAAAGTAGGTGCGTAATGGAATTGAAAGTAATTGACGCTAAAGGACAAGTATCTGGCAGCTTGGCTGTTTCTGATGCTTTGTTTGCTCGTGAATACAATGAAGCTCTGGTTCACCAACTGGTTACTGCTTACTTGGCAAATGCCCGTTCTGGTAATCGTGCTCAAAAGACTCGTGCCGAAGTAAACCACTCTACTAAAAAGCCATGGCGCCAAAAAGGTACCGGTCGTGCTCGTTCCGGTATGACTTCTTCTCCGCTGTGGCGTAAAGGTGGTCGTGCATTCCCAAACAAACCTGACGAAAACTTCACTCAAAAAGTGAACCGTAAAATGTACCGTGCCGGTATGGCGACTATTTTGTCCCAATTGGCTCGTGATGAACGTTTGTTTGCAATCGAAGCATTGACTGCTGAAACTCCTAAAACCAAAGTTTTTGCTGAACAAGTGAAAAATTTGGGTTTGGAGCAAGTTCTGTTTGTAACTAAACAGCTCGACGAGAATGTTTACTTGGCTTCACGCAACTTGCCTAACGTATTGGTTTTGGAAGCTCAACAAGTTGATCCTTACAGCTTGCTGCGTTACAAAAAAGTCGTTATCACTAAAGATGCAGTTGCACAATTAGAGGAGCAATGGGTATGAATCAACAACGTTTGACTCAAGTAATCTTGGCACCTATCGTTTCTGAAAAAAGCAACGTATTGGCTGAAAAACGTAACCAAATGACGTTTAAAGTTTTGGCAAATGCAACCAAACCTGAAATTAAAGCGGCTGTTGAGCTGCTGTTCGGCGTTCAAGTTGCAGACGTTACTACTGTTACCATTAAAGGTAAAGTTAAACGTTTTGGTCGCACTTTAGGTCGTCGCAGCGATGTTAAAAAGGCTTATGTAAGCCTGGCTGCCGGTCAAGAGTTGGATTTGGAAGCCGCTGCTGCAGCTGCAGATAAGGAATAAACAAAATGGCAATCGTTAAAATGAAGCCGACCTCTGCAGGCCGTCGCGGCATGGTTCGCGTGGTAACAGAAGGTTTGCACAAAGGTGCACCTTATGCACCTCTGCTGGAAAAGAAAAATTCTACTGCCGGTCGTAACAACAATGGTCATATCACTACCCGTCATAAAGGTGGTGGCCATAAACATCATTACCGCGTTGTAGATTTTAAACGTAACAAAGACGGTATCCCTGCAAAAGTAGAGCGTATCGAATATGATCCTAACCGTACTGCATTTATCGCGTTGTTGTGCTATGCAGATGGTGAGCGTCGCTACATCATTGCTCCTCGTGGTATTCAAGCCGGTGCAGTATTGGTTTCCGGTGCTGAAGCTGCTATCAAAGTAGGTAACACTCTGCCGATCCGCAATATTCCTGTTGGTACAACTATTCACTGTATCGAAATGAAACCAGGTAAAGGTGCGCAAATTGCGCGTTCTGCTGGTGCTTCTGCGGTATTGCTTGCAAAAGAAGGTGCTTACGCACAAGTTCGTTTGCGTTCTGGTGAAGTGCGCAAAATTAGCGTAAATTGCCGTGCAACTATCGGTGAAGTTGGTAACGAAGAACAAAGCCTGAAAAAAATCGGTAAAGCTGGTGCTAACCGCTGGCGTGGTATTCGTCCGACCGTTCGTGGTGTTGTAATGAACCCTGTTGATCACCCACATGGTGGTGGTGAAGGCCGTACTGGTGAGGCTCGCGAACCGGGGAGCCCATGGGGTACTCCTGCTAAGGGCTACCGCACTCGTAATAACAAACGCACGGATAACATGATTGTTCGTCGTCGTTACTCAAATAAAGGTTAATTAGTATGGCTCGTTCATTAAAAAAAGGCCCATATGTAGACCTGCATTTGCTGAAAAAAGTAGATGCTGCTCGTGCAAGCAACGACAAACGCCCAATTAAAACTTGGTCACGTCGTTCTACCATTTTGCCTGATTTCATCGGTCTGACTATCGCTGTTCACAACGGTCGCACTCACGTGCCTGTGTTCATCAGCGACAATATGGTTGGTCATAAATTAGGTGAGTTCTCATTGACCCGTACCTTTAAAGGCCACTTGGCTGATAAAAAGGCTAAAAAGAAATAAGGTGAATCATGAGAGTAAGTGCACAACATAAAAACGCCCGTATTTCAGCTCAAAAAGCTCGTTTGGTGGCTGATTTGATTCGTGGTAAAGACGTTGCCCAAGCTTTGAATATCTTGGCATTCAGCCCTAAAAAAGGTGCTGAGCTGATTAAAAAAGTATTGGAATCAGCAATCGCCAATGCCGAGCACAACAATGGTGCTGACATTGACGAACTGAAAGTGGTAACTATCTTTGTTGACAAAGGCCCAAGCTTGAAACGTTTCCAAGCTCGTGCCAAAGGTCGCGGTAACCGCATCGAGAAACAAACTTGTCATATTAATGTGACAGTGGGCAACTAAGGAAAAGCTATGGGACAAAAGATTAACCCTACAGGCTTTCGCCTGGCGGTAACTAAAGACTGGGCTTCAAAATGGTTTGCTAAAAGCACCGACTTTTCTACTGTTTTGAAACAAGATATTGATGTTCGTAACTACTTGCGTAAAAAACTGGCTAATGCTTCAGTTGGTCGTGTAGTGATCGAGCGTCCTGCTAAATCTGCACGTATTACCATTCACTCTGCTCGTCCAGGTGTGGTTATTGGTAAAAAAGGCGAGGATATCGAAATCTTGAAACGTGACTTGCAAGCTCTGATGGGTGTGCCTGTTCATGTAAATATTGAAGAGATTCGTCGTCCTGAATTGGATGCGCAAATCATTGCTGATGGTATTGCCCAGCAGCTTGAAAAACGTGTTCAATTCCGTCGCGCTATGAAACGTGCAATGCAAAATGCAATGCGTTCTGGTGCTAAAGGCATCAAGATCATGACTTCAGGCCGTCTGAATGGTGCTGATATCGCTCGTAGCGAATGGTACCGTGAAGGTCGTGTACCTTTGCATACTTTGCGTGCGAACGTGGATTATGCAACTAGCGAAGCACACACTACTTATGGTGTACTGGGTCTGAAAGTTTGGGTTTATACAGAAGGTAATATTAAATCTTCTAAACCTGAGCATGAGAAGAAACAAAGAAAGGCAGGTGGACGTAATGCTGCAGCCAACTAGACTGAAATATCGCAAGCAACAAAAAGGCCGTAACACCGGTATTGCTACTCGCGGTAACAAAGTAAGTTTCGGTGAGTTCGGTTTGAAAGCCGTAGGCCGTGGTCGTTTGACTGCCCGCCAAATCGAAGCTGCTCGTCGTACTATGACTCGTCATATTAAACGTGGCGGTCGCATTTGGATCCGTGTATTCCCTGATAAACCAATTACTGAGAAACCTATCCAAGTTCGTATGGGTGGCGGTAAAGGTAATGTGGAATATTACATTGCTGAAATTAAACCAGGCAAAGTATTGTACGAAATGGACGGTGTTCCTGAGTCATTGGCTCGTGAAGCATTTGAATTGGCCGCTGCCAAATTGCCTATTCCTACAACCTTTGTGGTAAGACAGGTGGGTCAATAATGAAAGCAAATGAATTGAAAGACAAATCTATTGAGCAATTAAACTCTGATTTGTTGGACTTGTTGAAAGCTCAGTTTGGCTTACGCATGCAAAATGCAACCGGTCAGTTGGGTAAATCTAGCGAGTTGAAACGTGTACGTCGCGATATTGCTCGTATTAAAACCATTTTAACTGAAAAAGGTGCTAAGTAATGAGCGAAGCTAAAAATGTTCGTACTTTGCAAGGCAAAGTGGTAAGCGACAAAATGGACAAAACTGTTACAGTATTGGTTGAGCGTAAAGTTAAACATCCTCTGTACGGTAAAATTATTCGTTTATCAACTAAAATCCATGCTCATGATGAAAACAATCAATATGGCATTGGTGATGTAGTGGTAATCGAGGAATCTCGTCCTTTGTCAAAAACCAAGTCTTGGGTTGTAAAAGAATTGGTTGAGAAAGCGCGTACTGTTTGATTTAAAACACAGTAATGTAGCTTAATAAGAAACGAAGTCTTGCAGCAAAGTTAATTTGCGTGTAAACTTCGTTTCTTATCTTCCAGCTTCTTATGGAAGTTTCTCTCCCTTCGGGATCCAAGACTGGTTTACTAGAACCGTGATGGTTTCATTTAATAAGCAGCTTAAAGTAAGGTGCGAGTTATATGAAAGTGGTAAATTAAGTTGGTTAATTTAAAGGTACTAATATGATTCAAATGCAGACCATCTTAGATGTGGCTGATAACTCTGGTGCGCGTCGCGTGATGTGCATCAAGGTATTGGGCGGATCTAAGCGTCGCTACGCTTCTGTTGGCGATATTATTAAAGTTGCAGTTAAAGATGCAGCCCCACGTGGTCGTGTCAAAAAAGGTGATGTATACAATGCGGTAGTTGTTCGTACTGCTAAGGGTGTGCGTCGTCCTGATGGTGCGCTAATTAAATTTGATAACAACGCCGCTGTGTTATTAAATAATAAACTTGAGCCTCTGGGTACTCGTATTTTTGGCCCGGTAACCCGTGAATTGCGTACTGAGCGATTTATGAAAATCGTTTCATTGGCGCCTGAAGTATTATAAGGAATAGCGCGATGAATAAAATCATTAAAGGCGATCAGGTTGTAGTGATTACCGGTAAAGATAAAGGTAAGCAAGGTCAAGTAGTTCGAGTATTGGGTGATAAAGTTGTTGTTGAGGGTGTTAATGTTGTAAAACGCCATCAAAAACCTAATCCAATGCGCGGTATTGAGGGTGGCATTATTACTAAAGAAATGCCTTTGGATATTTCTAATGTTGCAATCCTGAATCCGGAAACTAATAAAGCAGACCGTGTTGGTATTAAGCTGATTGAAAATGAAGGCAAAGTTAAACGCGTTCGTTTCTTCAAATCAAATGGCTCTATCATTGGAGCATAAGGAGATAACATGGCTCGTTTGAGAGAGTTTTATAAAGATACAGTTGTTCCTGAATTGGTTAAACAATTTGGTTACAAATCAGTAATGGAAGTTCCACGTATTGAAAAAATCACCTTGAATATGGGTGTGGGTGAAGCTGTTGCTGATAAAAAAGTTATGGAACACGCTGTTTCTGATTTAGAGAAAATTGCTGGTCAAAAGCCAGTTGTTACTGTTGCTCGTAAATCTATCGCGGGTTTTAAAATCCGTGATAACTATCCAGTTGGTTGCAAAGTAACTTTGCGTCGTGATCAAATGTTTGAATTCTTGGATCGTTTGATTACTATTGCGTTGCCTCGCGTACGTGACTTCCGTGGTGTAAGCGGTAAATCATTTGATGGTCGTGGCAATTACAATATGGGCGTTCGTGAGCAAATTATTTTCCCGGAAATTGAATACGATAAAATCGATGCTTTGCGTGGTTTGAATATTACTATTACAACTACTGCAAAAACTGATGAAGAAGCGAAAGCTTTGTTGTCACTGTTTAAGTTTCCGTTTAAAGGATAATCATGGCTAAGAAAGCACTTATTAATCGTGAGCTGAAACGTCAAGCATTGGCGAAAAAGTTTGCAGCTAAACGTGAGGCAATTTTCGCTGTTATTAATGATGCTAATGCGACTGAAGAAGAACGTTTTGAAGCACGTTTGAAATTTCAATCCATTCCTCGTAATGCAGCACCTGTACGTCAACGTCGTCGTTGTGCTTTAACAGGTCGTCCTCGTGGCACTTTCCGTAAATTTGGTTTGGGCCGTATTAAAATCCGTGAAATCGCTATGCGTGGCGAGATCCCTGGTGTTGTTAAAGCTAGCTGGTAATAGGAGTATAAATAATGAGTATGCATGATCCTATTTCCGATATGTTGACTCGTATTCGCAATGCGCAACGTGCTAATAAAGCAGTAGTTGCCATGCCTTCCTCTAAACTGAAGTGCGCAATTGCAAAAGTTCTGAAAGAAGAAGGTTATATCGAGGATTTTGCGGTTTCTGCTGATGCAAAACCGGTATTGGAAATTCAATTGAAATACTATGCAGGTCGTCCTGTGATTGAGCAAATTAAACGTGTTTCACGTCCAGGTTTGCGTATTTACAAAGCATCAAGTGAGATCCCTAGTGTAATGAATGGCTTGGGTGTCGCTATTGTTAGTACTTCTAAAGGTGTAATGACTGATCGCAAAGCCCGTTCTGAGGGTGTTGGCGGTGAGTTGTTGTGCATCGTAGCCTAGTGGAGAAAAGTAAATGTCACGCGTCGCAAAAAACCCAGTGACTGTTCCTGCTGGTGTAGAAGTAAAATTCGGAACAGATGCATTGGTTATCAAAGGTAAAAACGGCGAATTGTCTTTTCCTTTGCATTCCGATGTTACTATTGAACTGAACGATGGTAAATTGACTTTTGCTGCAAAAAATGACAGTAAACAGGCTAATGCTATGTCTGGTACTGCTCGTGCATTGGTTAATAACATGGTTAAGGGTGTTTCTGAAGGTTTTGAGAAAAAACTTCAATTGATTGGTGTGGGTTATCGTGCCCAAGCCCAAGGTAAAGTTTTGAACTTATCTTTGGGTTTCTCTCATCCAATCGTATACGAAATGCCTGAAGGTGTTTCTGTTCAAACTCCTAGCCAAACAGAAATCGTTTTGACTGGTGCAGATAAACAAGTGGTTGGCCAAGTCGCTGCTGAAATTCGTGCATTCCGTTCTCCTGAACCTTATAAAGGTAAAGGCGTTCGTTATGTAGGTGAAGTAGTAGTGATGAAAGAAGCCAAGAAAAAATAATTGAGGTTCACTAATGGATAAACATACAACCCGACTCCGTCGTGCACGCAAAACCCGTGCGCGTATTGCGGACTTGAAAATGGTAAGATTATGTGTGTTCCGCAGCAATAATCATATTTATGCTCAAGTAATTAGTGCTGAAGGTGATAAAGTATTGGCTCAAGCCTCTACATTGGAAGCTGAAGTACGTAGTAGCCTGAAATCAGGTAGCAACGTTGAAGCAGCAGCTGTAGTTGGTAAGCGTATTGCTGAAAAAGCTAAAGCAGTAGGTGTTGAAAAAGTTGCTTTTGACCGTTCAGGTTTCCAATATCACGGTCGAGTGAAAGCTTTAGCTGAAGCTGCACGTGAAAATGGTTTAAGCTTCTAATATTTGGAGACTTTCAGATGGCAAAACATGAAATTGAAGAACGCGGTGACGGCCTGATTGAAAAGATGGTCGCAGTTAATCGCGTGACTAAAGTAGTTAAAGGTGGCCGTATCATGGCTTTCTCTGCACTGACTGTTGTTGGTGATGGTGATGGTCGCATCGGTATGGGCAAAGGTAAATCAAAAGAAGTACCAGTTGCTGTTCAAAAAGCAATGGATCAAGCTCGACGCTCTATGATTAAAGTACCTTTGAAAAATGGTACTATTCATCATGAGGTTATTGGTCGTCATGGTGCTACTAAGGTATTTATGCAACCTGCTAAAGAAGGTAGCGGTGTAAAAGCTGGTGGTCCAATGCGTTTAGTATTTGATGCTATGGGTATTCATAACATCTCAGCTAAAGTACATGGTTCTACTAACCCTTACAATATTGTACGCGCTACATTAGACGGTTTGTCTAAACTGTATACCCCTGCTGATATTGCTGCTAAACGTGGCTTGACAGTAGAAGATATTTTGGGAGCTAACCATGACTGAGCAAAAAAAGATTAAAGTTACATTGGTTAAGAGCCTGATCGGTACAATTGAATCTCATCGTGCATGTGCTCGTGGTTTAGGTTTACGCCGCCGTGAGCATACTGTGGAGGTTTTGGATACCCCTGAAAACCGTGGTATGATCAATAAGATCAGCTACTTGTTGAAAGTGGAGTCTTAATATGTTTTTGAATACTATTCAACCTGCTGAGGGTGCTACTCATGCTAGCCGTCGTGTAGGCCGTGGTATTGGTAGCGGCTTAGGTAAGACAGGTGGTCGTGGTCATAAAGGTCAAAAAAGCCGTTCTGGTGGCTTTCACAAGGTAGGTTTTGAAGGCGGTCAAATGCCTTTGCAGCGCCGTCTGCCAAAACGTGGTTTCAAATCTTTGACTGCGGCCACTAATGCTGAAGTTCGTTTGAGTGAATTAAATCTGATTGCTGTGAACGAGATTGATGTCTTGGTTCTTAAACAAGCTGGTTTGATTCCTGCAACTGCTTCTAATGTAAAAGTTATCGCTTCTGGTGAAATCTCAAAAGCAGTTACCTTGAAAGGTGTAAAAGCTACTAAAGGTGCTAAAGCTGCTATTGAAGCTGCCGGTGGTAAAGTAGAAGAATAAGGCTTGAACTACAGTGGCTAATCAACAATCTTTATCAGGATTATCCAAATTTGGTGATCTGAAAAAACGTCTGGTGTTCCTTTTAGGTGCTTTAGTCGTTTTCCGTATTGGTGCTCATATACCGGTACCGGGCGTAGATGCTGTTGCATTAGCTGAGTTATTCAAAGGCGCTGCAAACGGCATATTCGGAATGTTAAATATGTTCTCGGGTGGTTCGTTGGAGCGCTTTACTATATTTGCAATTGGTATCATGCCTTATATTTCGGCATCGATTATTATTCAGCTTGCTTCTGAGATTGTTCCTTCTTTGAAAACTTTAAAGAAGGAAGGTGAGGCTGGTAGGAAAATAATTACGAAATATACTAGGTATGGGACGGTATTATTGGCTATAGTACAAAGCTTTGCGGCTGCATCATATGTTTATCAACAAGGTGTCGTTGTAACGACTGCGCTTGAGTTTTATATTTCTACAGTGGTCTGTTTAGTTACAGGTACTATGTTTCTGATGTGGTTGGGGGAGCAAATTACCGAGCGTGGTATTGGTAATGGTATTTCCTTAATTATTACAGCAGGTATTGTATCTGGTGTCCCTTCAGGGATTACTAAATTATTAGATCAGAAATCGCATACTGCTGTATTAATAGCTTTAGGTACGTTACTATTAATATATGTTGTAGTCTATTTTGAGAGTGCTCAGCGTAAAGTTCCTGTTCATTATGCGAAGAGACAGTTTGGCTCGGGAATGATGTCAGGACAGAGCATTCATATGCCATTTAAGCTAAATATGGCGGGTGTTATTCCCCCCATTTTTGCTTCCAGTATCATTTTGTTTCCATCTACACTTTTAGGTTGGCTTGGTTCCAATAATACAAATTCAGTTTTATATCAGATTGCCGCTCAACTACAGCATGGTAAAACTTTATTTATCGTATTATTTGCGTCAACAATCATTTTTTTCTGCTATTTCTATACTGCTTTAGTATTCAGTCCTAAAGAGATGGCAGAAAATTTGAAGAAGAGTGGTGCATTTGTGCCAGGTATACGACCAGGTGAGCAAACATCTAGGTATTTGGAAAAAGTGGTACTAAGACTGACATTGTTTGGTGCTTTGTACATTACTACAATCTGTCTGATACCTGAAATTTTAACAACTGCATGGAATGTTACTATCAATTTCGGTGGTACATCTTTGCTTATTTTGGTCGTTGTTACAATGGATTTTAGGACGCAAATTAATTCATACATAATGAGTAGTCAGTATGAAGACTTGATGAGTCGTCCAGATATGAAATCTTTGTCACGTAAGTAGGCTTATGGCTAAAGAAGATACCATACAGATGCAGGGTGAAATCCTTGAGACTTTGCCCAATGCAACATTTAAAGTAAAACTGGAAAATGATCATGTAGTACTTGGTCATATATCTGGCAAAATGCGGATGCATTATATCCGTATTTCTCCAGGTGATAAGGTAACAGTTGAATTAACTCCTTATGATTTAACCCGTGCTCGGATTGTTTTCCGAGCAAGATAAACGATAAAAGGAAATAAAATGCGTGTACAACCTTCTGTAAAGAAAATTTGTCGCAATTGCAAGATTATTCGTCGTAATCGTGTAGTTCGCGTAATTTGTACTGACCCACGTCACAAACAACGTCAAGGTTAAGAAGCTAGTTTTCTTAACTATTGATTTTGTGGTATAGTGACATACTTTGCCCTAAAAAGGAAAAAATATGGCTCGTATTGCAGGGGTAAATATCCCTAATAATGCCCATATCGTAATTGGCCTTCAGGCTATTTATGGTATTGGTGCGACTCGTGCTAAATTGATTTGTGAGGCAGCAAATATTGCTCCTACTACTAAAGCAAAAGATTTGGACGAGGCTCAATTAGACGCTTTGCGTGAGCAAGTTGCTAAATATGAAGTTGAAGGCGATTTGCGTCGTGAAGTAACGATGAGCATTAAACGACTGATGGATATGGGTTGCTATCGCGGCTTCCGTCATCGTCGTGGCTTGCCTTGTCGTGGTCAACGCACTCGCACAAATGCTCGTACCCGTAAAGGTCCGCGCAAAGCGATTGCCGGTAAGAAATAAATTTTAAGGAATTTGATTAATGGCTAAAGCAAACACAGCTTCGCGTGTACGTAAAAAAGTACGTAAAACCGTAAGCGAAGGTATTGTGCACGTTCATGCATCTTTCAACAATACCATCATTACAATCACTGACCGTCAAGGCAATGCATTGTCTTGGGCTACCTCTGGCGGCGCTGGTTTTAAAGGTTCTCGTAAAAGTACACCATTTGCAGCACAAGTTGCAGCAGAAGCAGCTGGTAAAGTTGCCCAAGAGTATGGCGTTAAAAATTTAGAAGTCCGCATTAAAGGCCCTGGCCCTGGTCGCGAATCTTCTGTACGTGCTTTAAACGCTCTTGGTTTCAAGATTACCAGCATTACTGACGTTACCCCGTTGCCTCATAACGGTTGCCGTCCGCCTAAAAAACGTCGTATTTAATATTGGAGTGATTTAAAACATGGCACGTTATATTGGCCCTAAATGTAAATTAGCACGTCGCGAAGGTACGGATCTGTTTTTGAAGAGTGCACGTCGCTCTTTGGATTCCAAATGTAAAATGGATTCTGCACCTGGTCAACACGGTGCGAAAAAACCACGTTTGTCAGACTACGGTTTGCAATTGCGTGAAAAACAAAAAATCCGTCGTATTTATGGCGTATTAGAGCGTCAATTCCGTCGTTACTTCGCGGAAGCAGATCGTCGTAAAGGCTCTACCGGTGAATTGCTGCTGCAATTGCTGGAGTCTCGTTTGGACAATGTCGTTTACCGTATGGGTTTTGGCTCTACTCGCGCCGAAGCACGTCAATTGGTTTCTCACAAAGCTATCATTGTAAACGGTCAAGTTGTTAATATCCCTTCTTTCCAAGTTAAAGCAGGTGATGTTGTAGCTGTTCGTGAAAAAGCTAAGAAACAAGTACGTATCCAAGAAGCATTGAGCCTGGCTACTCAAATTGGGTTGCCAAGCTGGGTATCTGTTGATGCCGACAAATTGGAAGGCGTATTCAAAAATATGCCGGATCGCTCAGAATTGTCTGGCGATATTAATGAACAGCTGGTGGTAGAGTTCTACTCTAAATAATGCTAGCTCAATGAGGGACAGTTAAATGCAAAATAGCACAACCGAATTTTTGAAACCTCGTCAAATCGATGTAGATACTTTGTCTTCCACTCGGGCCAAGGTGTCTATGCAGCCATTTGAACGTGGTTTTGGTCATACTTTAGGTAATGCTTTGCGTCGTATCTTACTGTCATCCATGAATGGCTTTGCCCCAACTGAAGTAGTTATTTCCGGCGTATTGCACGAATACTCTACTATTGATGGTGTTCAAGAGGATGTTGTCGACGTTCTCTTGAACATTAAAGGTATCGTATTCAAGCTTCACGGTCGTAACCAAGTTCAGTTGACTTTGAAAAAAACAGGCGCTGGTGCTGTTATAGCCGGTGATATTGATTTGCCACACGATGTGGAAATCATCAATCCTGAACATGTTATTTGCCACTTGGCTGACAATGGCCAAATCGACATGGAAATTAAAGTAGAGCAAGGTCGTGGTTATCAATCCGTTTCAGGTCGTCGCGTATTGCGTGATGAGAACAAACAGATTGGTGCGATTCAGTTGGATGCGAGCTTTTCGCCCATCAGTCGTGTTAGCTTTGAAGTTGAACCTGCACGCGTAGAGCAACGCACGGATTTGGATAAATTGGTTTTGGATATTGAAACCAATGGTTCTATTGATCCAGAAGAAGCTGTACGTAGTGCCGCACGTATCTTAATTGACCAAATGTCTATTTTTGCAGATCTGCAAGGTACTCCGGTTGAAGAGGTTGAAGAAAAAGCTCCTCCTATCGATCCTATCTTGCTGCGTCCTGTAGATGATTTGGAATTAACCGTACGTTCAGCTAATTGTCTGAAAGCTGAGGATATTTATTATATTGGCGATTTGATTCAACGTACTGAAACCGAGCTTCTCAAGACCCCTAATTTGGGTCGTAAATCTTTGAATGAGATCAAAGAAGTGTTGGCCTCTAAAGGTCTGACATTAGGTTCCAAATTAGAAGCTTGGCCGCCTGTAGGCTTAGAAAAGCCGTAAGTTTGAAGATTAAAGGATAATGACATGCGTCATCGTAATGGCAACCGCAAATTAAACCGTACTAGCAGCCACCGTGCTGCGATGCTGCGCAATATGGCGAATTCCTTGTTGACTCACGAAACCATCGTGACAACTTTGCCTAAAGCAAAAGAATTGCGCCGCGTAGTTGAGCCCTTGATTACCTTGGGTAAAAAACCTTCTTTGGCAAGCCGTCGTTTGGCTTTTGACCGCACTCGCGATCGTGATGTTGTAGTTAAATTGTTTGACGAATTGGGTCCACGCTTTGCTGCTCGTAACGGCGGCTATGTTCGTGTACTGAAATACGGTTTCCGTAAAGGTGACAATGCTCCTTTGGCATTGGTTGAATTGGTTGATAAAGCAACTGATTCTGCTGAATAAGCAAATTAATATGAAAGCACTACCTGTTTAGGTGGTGCTTTTTTATTTGGATGATTCCTTTCTTAATTCATAATTTACAATGCTTAAATTGTAAGTCACTATTTTGTAAGTATTTCTTATTTTTTATTACTGAGACCTTTGCAATAACATAGGTTACTAAAATTTTATGCTCAATCTCATTTTCAAAATGCAAAACCTTTCTGATTTTTCCTATTTTTTGCTCAATATCAGGAAGGTTTTAGTCAATTGAATTTTTTGGCGCATTTTTATGCGTCAAATTTCGTTAACAGACTATTTTTGCAAAGGTCTCTACTCGGGAAAATGGCTGGGAATAGTAATGATCTGAATCGATTTTTTGGATTTTGATGCTTTTAACAGTAATTTTATGGTCGCATACTGCTTTTCTGTTACTTCCAAGTAGCGGCTTTAACTTTCTTACGGTAGGTTTAGATACCGCCTACTGTAGTGTTTCGATAGTGAACGCAGTCTTTGTCAAAGTAAGTGGTCATTTGGCTACAAGGTTATTACCTGTTCGTCTGAGATAAATGATTAATTAAGGATTTCTTTGGCAGATATGTTGCCATTAGTCTGCCCCTTAAGGCTTCTGCTTTAAGGGGCATCGTTTTATCTAGATGGCAGGGATTAAAAAGGCCGTCTGAAATTTCAGACGGCCTTTGGTTTTACCAGATATCGGATTTGATTTTGCGTTTCAAGCCCGGGTGTTCAGAGAGTTTGAACTCTGGGTCTTTACCCATTTTCAGCTTGGCTGTGTAGTCTTTCAACAGCAGGAAGGCAAGTGGTGACAGGAGCAGGATGGCGACGAGGTTAATCCATGCCATGATGCCCATGGCCATGTCTGCCATATCCCATACCAAGGGTACGTTGGCAACTGCGCCGAAGTAGACCCATGCCAAAACCAGCATACGGAAAACGGCGGTAACCAGCCAATGGCTCTTGATGAATTGGACGTTGGACTCGGCATAGGCATAGTTACCGATAACGGTTGAAAAGGCAAACATAAACAGGATGACGGCAAGGAAGCCCGCGCCCCATTGACCCACTTGGCTGACAATCGCCGCCTGCGTCAACGCTGCACCGCTCAGGTCGCCGTAAGGCTGCTGATAGGTCAAGACGATAAAGGCGGTGCATGAGCAGACGATGATGGTATCGACGAAAACGCCCAGCATTTGAATCATGCCTTGGGAGACGGGGTGTTTCACTTCGGCTGCAGCTGCAGCATTCGGCGCGGAACCCATACCCGCCTCATTGGAATACAGGCCGCGTTTGATACCCTGCATCATGGTGGTCGAAATCAGACCGCCGAGGAAACCGCCTGCAGCCGAATCGAAGTTGAACGCGTTGGAGAAAATCTGACCGAACACGTCAGGAATCAGGGAAATATTGGTAACAATGATGAAGAGTGCTATGACGAGGTATAAAACCGCCATCAGTGGAACGATGATTTCCGCGGCTTTAGATACGCGGCGGATACCGCCGAAGATAATCGGGGCAGTCAGAATGACCAGGGCGACACCGACATAGTGTTGATCCCAGCCCCATGCTGCTTTGGTGGTATCGGCGATGGTATTGGTCTGTACGGCTTCAAATACAAAGCCGAAACAGAAAATCAGGCTCAGGGCGAACAAAACGCCCAGCCATTTTTGTCCCAGGCCTTGAGTGATGTAGTAGGCAGGGCCGCCGCGGAAGTGGTGGTTGTCGTAGTCCCGGACTTTAAAGAGTTGGGCCAGTGAAGATTCGACAAACGCCGAACTCATGCCGATTAAGGCGGTTACCCACATCCAGAATACCGCGCCCGGCCCGCCGAGTTTGATGGCAATCGCCACGCCGGCGATGTTGCCCACGCCTACGCGGCTGGCCAAGCCGGTAACGAATGCTTGGAACGGTGTGATTCCGTGCGGATCATCACCTTGTTTGCGGCCACTCAGCATTTCTTTGATACTGCGGCCGAAGAGGCGGAATTGTACAAAACCGGTGGTAACGGTGAAAAAGAGGCCTGCGCCTAAAAGCATATATACCAACCCCGACCACATTTGGTCGTTGATGGCGTTTATCCAGCCGTGAAGCTGTTCGAAAAATTGATCCATACAAACCTTTCAGAGTTTCTCCATTTTCAGACGGCCTGTGTGTGGAGGCTGCCTGTAACTGGATGTATTCTAGCAGACTGTCAACAAACTGAAAAACGTTTACATATTCTTTTTTATATTATCTTTTTGATTATCATGTAATTTTATTATTATGGTGTAAAGAATTTATCGATTTAAACTCTTCCGTTTTACATATTTGAACAAAAAGGCCGTCTGAAAACAGAGTCTTGTTTTCAGACGGCCTTGATTTTATTTCAATGCGTTATTCGGGACGCATTTGTGGGAACAGAATCACGTCGCGGATGGTTTGCGAATCGGTCAGCAACATTACCAAGCGGTCGATGCCGATGCCGCAACCGCCGGTCGGTGGCAGGCCGAATTCCATGGCGCGGATGTAGTCGGCATCGTAGTGCATGGCTTCGTCGTCACCGGCATCTTTTTGCGCCACTTGCGCTTTGAAGCGTTCGGCTTGATCTTCCGGATCGTTCAACTCGGAATAGCCGTTTGCCAGTTCGCGGCCGACAACGAAAAGCTCGAAGCGTTCGGTCAAACCCGGTTTGCTGTCGGATGCGCGTGCCAATGGCGACACTTCGACAGGGTAGTCGATGATGAAAGTCGGGTTCCACAGTTTGCCCTCGGCGCAACCTTCAAACAGGGCAAGTTGCAGGCTGCCGATACCCGGAGACGGAGGCAGGCTTTCGCCGTGTTTGACGATTTCTTTTTTCAGCCATTCTTCATCGTTCAACTGTTCATCGGTGTAGTGCGGATTGTATTTCTTGATGGCACCGAGAATGGTCAGGCGTTCAAACGGGCTTTCCAAATCGACTTCTTTTCCGTTGTAGCTGATTTTTGCCGTACCGTTTACCGCGCGGGAAGCGTTGCGGATGATGTCTTCCGCCATTTGCATCATGCGTTCGTAGTCGGAGAAGGCTTCGTAGAATTCGATCATGGTGAATTCAGGGTTGTGGCGTACGGACATGCCTTCGTTGCGGAAGCTGCGGTTGATTTCAAACACGCGTTCCAAGCCGCCGACAACCAAGCGTTTCAGATACAGCTCGGGAGCGATGCGCAGGTAGAGTGGAATGTCCAAGGCATTGTGGTGAGTAACGAACGGTTTTGCCGTCGCACCGCCAGGAATCGGGTGCATCATTGGGGTTTCAACTTCCAAATAATGCTCGTTAACCATGAAATTGCGCACGGATTGGATGATTTGGCTGCGTTTGATGAAGGTATTGCGCGATTCTTCGTTGGCAATCAAATCGACGTAGCGTTGACGGTATTTGGTTTCCTGATCGCTCAAACCTTTGTGTTTGTCGGGTAGCGGGCGCAGGGATTTGGACAGAAGGCGGATGTTGGACACGCGCACGGTCAATTCGCCGTGGTTGGTTTTGAACAAAGTACCTTCCGCGCCGACGATGTCGCCCAAGTCCCAGTGGTTGAAGTCGTCCAAATCTTCTTGGCTCACGCCTTTGTTGTTCAAATAAAGCTGGATTTGACCGGTAACGTCTTGAATGGTGGCGAAGCTGGCTTTGCCCATTTGACGTTTGAGCATCATGCGCCCGGCCACTTTGACGGTAATGCCTTGCGGGTCGAGTTCTTCTTTGCTGACTTTACCGTATTGGGTGTGCAGATCGGCGGCAAAGCTGTCGCGTTTGAAATCGTTAGGGTAGGCATTGCGTTCTTTGCGGATGTTGTGCAGTTTCTCGCGGCGCAGGGCAATGATTTGGTTTTCGTCCAACTGCGGCTCGATTTGCGGATTGTTTTGTTCGCTCATGGTGTTTTCCGGAAAAATGAGTCAGGGCCGGTATTTTCAGACGGCCTGAATAAAGTGAAAAATTGGCTCTATTTTACGCGATGTCGGTGTTTTTTTCTATAAAGGCAGAAAGGCCGTCTGAAACCTGAAAAATCAGTTTCAGACGGCCTTTTGTGTTTCATGAAGGGCCGTATCGGCAGTTAGATATCGGTTTCTAAATAAACGACTTGGGTTTGCAGATATTCTTCCAAACCGTGTTTACCGTCGGCGCCGCCGATACCTGATTTTTTCCAACCGGCATGGAAGCCCTGCATGGCTTCAAAGTTTTCGCGGTTGATGTAGGTTTCGCCGAAACGCAGGCGGCGGGTTACATAAAACGCTTCATTCAGATTGGTGGTATAGACGGAGCTGGTCAGGCCGAATTCGCTGTCGTTTGCCAAGGCTATGACTTGATCGAGCGTGTCGAAAGTGGCAACCGGCAGGACGGGGCCGAAGGTTTCTTCCTTCATGATGTCCATGCTGTTGTCGGTATCGGTCAGCAGGGTAGGTTCGAAGAAGTAGCCTTTGCCGTCGGCACGTTTGCCGCCGCAAACCAAAGTTGCGCCTTGTCGAACTGCGCGTTCGACTTTCTCGGCAACAGATTTTACGGCGCGTTCTTCAATCAACGGCCCCATTTCCAGTGCGCCGGCTTCGGCTTCGGCCGGGTTGCCGTAGCGCACGCCTTTCATGGCGGCAGTCATTTTTTCAATAAATGCGTCTTTCAGGCTGCTGTGGACATACACGCGTTCGGCGCAGTTGCAGATTTGGCCGGTATTGCCCACGCGTGAAGCCAAGATAGATTTGACGGCCAGATCCAAGTCGGCATCTTTCAGGACGATGGCAGGGGCTTTGCCACCCAGTTCCAGTGAGACTTTGGTAATGTTGGCGGCGGCGGCTTCCATCACTTGGCGGCCTGCATCGACAGAACCGGTCAGGCTGACCATATCGACTTGCGGATGTGATGCCAAGGCATTGCCGATTTCTGCACCCGGGCCGTTGACGACGTTGAATACGCCGGCCGGTAAGCCTGAAGCATGAACGATTTCAGCAAAAATGTGGCAGTTAATCGGGGTAACGCTGCTCGGTTTGACGACGATGGTATTGCCTGTTACTAAAGCCGGGCCCATTTTGCGGGCGATCAGGAAGAATGGGAAGTTCCACGGCAAAATGCCGGCGATTACGCCCAAAGGACGTTTGAACAATAAAATATTTTCGCGCGGGCGGTCGCTTTGGATGATTTCACCTTCATAACGGCGCGCCCATTCGGCTTGGTAGTCGAGATAATCGGCAGTGAACATGACTTCTATGCGTGCCAAATCTTTGGTTTTGCCGCCTTCGGCGACAATGGTGTCGGTCAGCTCGTCGGCGCGTTCGCGGATGCCTTGGGCAATTTTGCGCAGGTATGCGCCGCGTTCAACGGCAGGCAAACGCTCCCATGCAGTTTGTGCATCTCTGGCCGCAGCAACGGCACGATCAACATCGGCTTTTCCGCCTTTAGGCTCACGTGCGATGACTTCTTCGGTTGCCGGATTCAATACATCACGCCATGCGCCGTTAAAGTCGGTTTCAAAGCGGCCGTTAATATACATAGACAGTTGTTTCATCAAACCTTCTCCTGTTGTTGTAGTTGGATGTAGTTTTAGTCTATGCCTAAATTGTCTGGCATACAAGAGGATTTAGCGTGGGTTGATGGTAGGTATTTGGAAGTTTTTAGAAAAAGATGTTGGGTGAGGAGTTGGGTTTGATTGATTCAAGAGGTTTGTGATGCTTTGAGTTACATCTATAACAGCATTGTGACAAAGCTCGAATATTCTTGATGTTGATAATAAGGGAGGTATCGAGTGAAGAAAGGCTTGATGGAGAATATAAAAAAACCTGCTTTTTTCAAAGCAGGTTTTCATATTTTGGTGGGTCGTGAGCGATTCGAACGCTCGACCAACGGATTAAAAGTCCGCTGCTCTACCGACTGAGCTAACGACCCGATAAGCTGTGCATTGTAGGGAACTTGTTTCTTTTCGTCAACTGTTTTTTTGAAATTTTTTTCAAAAAACGTAAATCGGCTGTCATTTGGCGTTAATTCTTCCTTTTTTGAGCGTTTATTATGTTATGATTTTTTGGTCTGTCAGTTTTGACAGATATTTTTTAGACCAAAGGATATACAACATGAAAAAATTATTGATTGCTGCAATGATGGTAGCCGGCTTGGCTGCGTGTACACAAGAAGCGAAAAAAGAAACCCAAGAGGCGGCTTCTGCTGTTGCTTCCGATGTAAACGCTGCTGCTGAAAATGCAGCTTCTTCTGTTGATGCTGCTGCTTCTGAAGCCAAAGGTGCGGCTGAGCAAGCTGTTTCTGATGTTAAAGACGCTGCTGCAGATGCTAAAGCGACTGCGGATAAAGCAGTTTCTGACGCTAAAGATGCTGCCGGTAAAGCGGTTGAAGAAGCTAAAGAAGCGGTTTCTGATGCTAAAGATGCTGCCAAAGACGCAGCTAAAGACGCTATGGGTAAAGCAGCCGATGTGACTCAAGAAGCTGCCGACAAATTGAAAGACGCTGCTAAATAAGCTGGTGTTTGATATTTGAAAAGGCCGTCTGAAATGTTCAGACGGCCTTTTTATATCGGCAGATTATTTTTTCTCTTGCTGACGCGTGTACACTAAAGAAGTCAGGATGGATGCGCCCAGTGCGCCAAAGACGACGGACAGGGAAATGGAAATCGGGATATGCACCCAGTGCATAATCAGCATCTTGATACCGATAAAGCTCAATACGAAGGCCAAGCCGTATTTGAGGAAGATAAAGCGTTCGGCAAAGTCTGCCAGTAAGAAGTACATGGCACGCAGGCCCAAGATGGCAAAAATGTTGGAAGTGAGGACGATGAAAGGGTCGGTGGTTACGGCAAAAATAGCGGGGATGCTGTCCACGGCGAAGATGACGTCGCTCAATTCGATCATAATCAATACCAGCAAAAGCGGTGTAGCGATGCGTTTGCCGTTCTCGATGGTAAAGAATTTTTCACCGTCAAACTGTGGGCTGGTCGGGATGACTTTTTTGAGTAGGGTCAGGATTTTGTTTTGGGAAAGGTCTTCTTCAGCTTCGGCTTCGGGCTTCATCATGTGAATGCCGGTATAGAGCAGGAATGCGCCGAAAAGGTAGAGAATCCATTCGAATTGCTGTACCAGTGCCGCGCCGATGAAAATCATGATGGCGCGCAGGACGATGGCGCCGAATACGCCATAGAGCAGGACGCGGTGTTGGAATTTGGGTTCGACTTTGAAATAGCCGAAAATCATCAGGAAAACGAAGATGTTATCGACGGCAAGGGATTTTTCGAGTACATAGCCGGTGAAGAATTCGAGGACTTTTTCTTTGGCGACAACGGCCCCGTAAGTCGGGTTGCCAGCCAGTTCAAAATAGAGCCAGCCTGCAAATGCGCAGGATACGGCCACCCAAATGCCGCTCCAGGCGAGGGCTTCTTTGATGCTGACTTTGTGGGCGCCGTTTTTTTTCAGCGATACCATATCGATGGCGATCATGATTAAGACGGCAATAAAGAAGATGCCGTAAAACATCGGCGAGCCGACGGACGGGTATTGGGTCATAAACAATCCTTGTGTGTGGGGGAGGGGTAAGGTTTACCAAGACAGGTAGAACATCGCCTTGGCAAAAAAGACGATAAACAGCATATGGCTGAATACGACGGCGTGTATGTATTTCGACCAGCCGACGGTGAGGGTGTGTCGTGCCATTTTGACGACGGCGATGGCAAAATGTACCAAAACGCTTATTGCCAACAGGATTTTGATGCTCAGCATGATGCCGAAAGAGCTGTCGAATGGGTGGTGCAGTATCGGCAGGTAGCGGTTGTACACCATCACGACGCCGCTGATGAACAAGGTAATGACGACAGGCGGCATCACGCGGACGGCACGATAGGACATGGCACGTTCGACTTCGCGGCGCGATTCGCGCGAAACGCGACCGGTGTGCAAAACGGAGAGAACCAGCATTTCGAAAAATACGCCGCCGACAAAGGCAATCGCGCAATAAACGTGGATGATGTGTGCCAGTGCGTAGATACTCATGACGGGTGTTTCCGGTAATTCAGACAAGTCGTCATTGTATCACTACCGAATGCGGTTGATGTGTGCGCAATTTTATGCCAAAGATATTAAATTTTATAAATATTCTATTGGAATTGCCGTTTATTTTTGAAGTTAACCGTTCATCAAGAGTGTTATCTTAGTTTAATCTGTCTTTACTTATCAGAAAATATATTAATGAAAGGTTGTGCCATACTGCTCCATATAAAGCTTAACCCCTGATGGAGAATCAAACCATGAAGAAAACTTTTGCAAAAACTGTGACCTTGATCATGCTGGCCGCTTCTTTGGGTGCATGTGCCAATATGACTCAAACCCAACGCAACACTGCTGCTGGTGCGGTATTGGGTGGTGTGGCAGGTAACTTGATTGGTGGCGATACCGGCTCTACCTTGGGTGGCGCGGCTTTGGGTGGCGTTATCGGCAGCCAGGTTCATACCCGCTACTAATCCTTTATTCGGTTAAAAATAAAAAAGGCCGTCTGAATATTCAGACGGCCTTTTGTTTTACGGTTTATTCGTTGACGAATGTTACACCGGTCAGTTGCGATTGCAAAATGGCAGTGCGCAGGGCAGTCAGTGCTTTCGGACGGACAAAGTTGCGGCGATAGGCCAAAACGACACGGCGGTGCGGTGCAGTGCCTTCAAACGGGATAATGCTGAAAAGCATGTGGTCGTTTTCGGTCAATGCGGTAGCCGGCATGACGCTGATGGCCAAACCGCTGGCAACCATGTGGCGGATGGTGTTGATGGAGCTGCCTTGCAGGGTATTGGTCAAACCTTGGATTTTCTGTTTGGAAGCCAATTCGGAACAGCTAGCCAACACTTGGTCGCGCATACAGTTGCCTTCAGACAGCAGCAACACTTGTTCTTCGCTCAAAAGTTGAGGCGTAACGGCATCGAGTTCTTCAAAGTGATGGCCTTTGGGAACAATGACGAAGAAAGGTTCGTCATACAGAGGCTCGGTCACGATGCCCGGCTCTTGGAACGGTTCGGCAACGACGATTGCATCGACATCGCCGCGTTTGAGCGACTCGGTCAGGATGTGGGTATAGTTCTCTTCCAGCATCAGCGGCATTTTCGGTGCGGTTTCACGCAGCGCGGTAATAAGCTTGGGCAGAAGGTAGGGGGCAACGGTGAAAATCAGGCCGAGTTTGAATGCGCCTTCCAATTCGTTTTGCTCTTCATTGGCAAGGTGCTTGATGAGTTCTGCTTCTTCCAGAACCCGGCGGGCTTGGGCGACAATACGCTCGCCTGCTTCGGTCGTGATGATGTCGTTGCTGCTACGGTCGAACAGGGATACCGACAGCTCTTCCTCCAGCTTTTTGATGGCGATGGAGAGGGTGGGCTGGCTGACAAAGCAGCGTCGTGCGGCACGTCCGAAGTGACGTTCTTGTGCGACGGCTACGATGTAACGCAATTCGGTCAAGGTCATGTGTTAAGCCTTTTTTTGTTCCGGCAGGGTGATGTTCAGCTCAAGAACGTCCAAGCCGTCTTGTTTCTCTTGGGAGATGCGGATGTCGTCCAATGATACGTTGACGTATTTGGACAGGACTTCCAACAACTCTTTACGCAGGGTCGGCAGATAGTCCGGAGCTTGGCCTTCTTGTGCGCGTTCTTGCGCGATGATGATTTGCAGGCGGTCGCGCGCGACTGTGGCGGTTTTCGGCTTTCTGCCGAACAGCATATCGAGCAGTGACATGTATTAACCTCCGAACAGTCGTTTTAAGAAGCTTTTCTTCTCAGCTTCGAGGAAACGCATTTCGCGGTTTTCACCCAAGAGGCGGGCGATAACGTCTTTGTAGGCTTCTGCTGCTGCGGCATTGTCTTGGTGGATGACAGGTTCGCCGGCGTTGGAAGCTTGCAGAACGTTTTGTGATTCAGGAATCACACCGATCAACGGAATACGCAAGATGTCGCAGATGTCTTGTACAGACAGCATTTCGCCTTTGGCTACGCGCTCAGGGGAGTAGCGGGTAATCAGCAGGTGCTCTTTAACAGTGCCGCCTTGTTCGGCTTTACGGGATTTGCTTTGCAAAATGCCCAAGATGCGGTCGGAGTCGCGGACGCTGGATACTTCCGGATTGGTGGTAATGATGGCTTCGTCGGCAAAGTAGAGTGCCATCAGCGCACCTTGTTCGATACCTGCAGGGGAGTCGCAGATGATGAATTCGAAGCCCATTTTTTCGCTGGCCAGCTCTTTCATCACGTTGTCTACGCCTTCGCGGGTCAGCGCGTCTTTATCGCGGGTTTGCGATGCAGGCAGGATGTAGAGGTTTTCGCAGTTTTTGTCTTTAATCAGGGCTTGGTTGAGTGTGGCTTCGCCTTGGATGACGTTGATGAGGTCATATACGACGCGGCGTTCGCAACCCATAATCAGGTCAAGGTTGCGCAAACCGACGTCGAAGTCGATCACGGCAGTTTTGTGGCCGCGCAGGGCCAGGCCGGTTGCGATGCTGGCGCTGGTAGTGGTCTTGCCTACGCCGCCTTTACCTGAAGTTACTACGATGATTTTGGACACGATATTTCCTTTTTAAGTACTGATGTTTATTCGGCGTCGATTGCGCTGATAACCAGTCGGTTGTCTTGCAATGATACTTGTACGGGTTTTTTGTGCAGATGCTCGGGCAGGTCTTGCTCGAAGTTGCGGTAGATACCGGCAACGGAGACTAATTCGGCCTGCATGGAATGAATAAAGATGCGCGCGTTGGTATTGCCTTTTGCACCGGCCAACGCTCTGCCGCGCATGGGGGCGTAAATATGGATGTTGCCGTCGGCGATAAGTTCCGCACCTTGGCTGACGATGCCGGTAACGATGAGGTCGCCGTTTTCAGCATAAACCTGCTGGCCGGTACGCACGGGCGTGCTGACCAATACGGTCGGATTGTTGATAACGGTGGCTTGTACGTCTTGCGGCTGCGGTGCTTGGCGAGGAGCAGGTGCTGCCTGTGTGTCGGCTGCCTGGGTGGAGTTACCTTGTTTGAAGACCAAGTGGTAACGCGCTGCCGCTGCCGCCCATGTGTCGCTGGTGTGGTGTAGCCCTAAAATTTGCATGCCGTAACGGGCAAACAGGGAAATCATGCCGCCCAAATCGATGGATTCGGGATGGTCGAAATCTTGTACGTCTAAAATGAAGGGAACGAATTCGTCTTGGGATTGGCCTGCCAGTTGGCGCAGGAATTCTTCCAATTCGGTTAGATCTGCGGTGTGCAGATGGATGGATAAGACGTCCAAACGTGACGTTTTTATGTCGAATGCGGGTTTCATTGTAATGAAATAATAAAATTTTTTAATGACGTAAGTTTACCGTGTAAATCTTGGCTATTCAATCTGTTTGGCCGTCTGAAACCAAAATATTTTGTTTGAACGTTTTTCAGCTGTATTTAGTGTGGTTTTTTGGTGTGAACGCAGGTTTCAGACGGCCTTGGGGAAGGGGTAGCCGTGTGTGTCGATGTCGTCGGCGGCTGCCCACGGCGTGTGAATGAGGGTAGACGGCAGGTGCGCCAATTCGGGGAGGTAACTGCGGATGTAACTGCCGTCGGGGTCGATTTGGTGCGAACGGTGGGCATAGCGGACGGTGGCCGTGTCTTGTGCGGCGAGGTGCCAGTTGGCTTGGTTGAGCGCAGGGTCAGTGCCGGTTTGGACGGAGGCTGTCCACGCGATGCCTTGGTTGGGGTCAAGGTTGAGGGCGTGGCAGAAATAGTGGGCGCACAGCTGCTGGAGAACAGGATGTAGGTAGCCGGTGGCTTCGAGGCCGCGGATGGAGGCGTCGATGATGGGTACGCCGGTTTGGCCGTGTCGCCAGTATTCGCGTACCGGAGCAGCATCGGTTGTTTCGGGCAGGCGGCGGTGGTAGGCGAGCTGGTAGCAGTAGTCGCGGAAAATAAGCTTGTCCAGCCACTCGAAATGTCGGTTTGCCAAGCTTTCGGCGGCCAGCAGGCGCGGGGAAATGCAGCCTGCGGACAGGTAGGCATTGAGGAGGCTGGTGTTTTTTCGTGCCGGAAAGTTTTGGGTAATCGGATAGTGAACCAAATTCTGTTTGAACGCGTGCCATTGCGTTAAGGCTGCGGTTTCGCCGCCCTGTTGATAGGCAGGCAATACCGTGCCGGTATGGGCTGGAAACAGTGGAACGTTTTGTCCGGTTTGAACAGGCAATTCGGTTTCAGACGGCCTTTGTCCTGAATAAGCCTGCAACCATGCTTGTTTATAGGCGGCAAAATCGGTATAGGGCAGGCCGTTGGCATCCATGAGGGGGGATTTGGCCAAAATGCCGCGGTCGTTGGCGTGTTGCAGGGCAATGCCTGCTCGGTCGAGATTGTGCCAGAGGTGGTTGTCTTGGCGGATTTCGGCTTCGGTGTAGGCTTCGTCTGTGATGACGGTATGGGCATTGAGCGCAGCAGCCAAGGGGAGGAGGTCTTCGTCGGAAGCGACGACATATAAAGGAATATGGTGCGCCGCCAGACGGGTATGCAGCTCTTGTGCGGCTTGATAATGGAACAGGTTTTGACGCGGATTGTGGTTTTCAGACGGCCTTTGGCTGACCCAGACGCAGGCGATGGGCAAACCGCTTGCAACGGCGGCATTAAGCGCGGCATTGTCGTGCAGGCGGAGGTTGCGGCGGAACCAGACAAGGACGTGGGCAGATTTCATGAGCATGTTCCGACGGAAAAGGGGAAACCATTTTATCAGAATCAGCCTCATGTATCAGGCCGTCTGAAAAATCTTTTGGTTTGATTTTGCTATATAATTTTGGTTTTAGCAATGAGGCGGCAACCATGACCGAGCAAACCGTTTTGGCACTCATTACCTGCCAAACCTATCCCGAACCATCGGACAACCTGAAAACATTGGCGGCATGCTTGGAAACCATGGGCGTGAAAACCGTATTTGATGCGTGGCAAAACCATCCGTCCGTACCGTTTTTGCTGCCTTTGTGCGCATGGGATTATGCCGCCGAACCTGAAGCCTTCCGCCAATGGCTGGAGCAAGCCGAGCGGGCAGGGCAGCGTTTTATCAATCCGCCCGAGCTGATGGCTTGGAATATGGAAAAGACTTATTTGTGCGATTTGGCAGAACGCGGCGCGCGAGTGATTCCCAGCGTGTTCGTTCCGCCGCAAAAAGCCGAATTGGCCGATATCCTGAACCAACAGGGCTGGACGGAAGCGGTCATCAAGCCGGCATTCGGGCAGAGCGGCAAAGGTGTAGTCAAAGTTTGTGCGGAGGTATTGGACGTGAACATGGCGGATTATCCGCAAGGCATGATTGTTCAACCTTATATCCGCAAAATCGAAACGGCAGGCGAAACATCGCTGGTGTTTTTCAACGGCATATTCAGCCATGCCGTGCGCCGTCAGCCGCCGCAAGGCGAATGGCGCGCCAACTCTGCCTATGGCGTGTCGGTGTTCGGTATTGAGCCGCCCGAGTTTGCCATCAGTGCCGCGCAAGACGTACTGGCCGCTTTGTCGCAAATGCCGGTTTATGCCCGAGTGGACGGAACATTGGTCGGCGACACCTTCCTGCTCAATGAGTTGGAACTCATCGAGCCAGCCCTGTATTTGCACACCAGCGAAGGCGCGACAGAACGCTTTGCCCGACTGTTGGCGCAGTTACTTGGGCAACATTCATCAACCTGAATCAATATAGTTAACAAGCATCAGGCCGTCTGAAAACCATCTTTCAGACGGCCTGAGGCTTTTTTAAAACAAGATTTGCGTGTTTGTATTTTTCAATAATGTGCCATTTGTCGATTGTGTCATTTTAATTGTTGCAGTCTTAATTGATGGTTGATTAACTTTCATTTGGCATTTTATCTCGACCGCAGCCTTTATTTTTAGCGGATTGTAAACAATCTGACCGGTCTAAATAGATATCTTTTTAGGGTAAAACCTCAAAAATCTTTTTAAAAAGAAAGATATTGTCTTATTGAATATTCTGTGCTGAAATTACATGACACTACAAAAAGTAGTGCATAAAAAAATAAAACAGACAAAGGAGAAAGCCATGCAATTGTTTTTAGACAATCTCAAAGCCTTTTTCGAAACCATCAGCGGCTGGGTCTGGGGACCTATTATGTTGATGCTGCTGGTCGGTACGGGCATTTTGCTGACCGTTTTGCTGAAAGGTTTGCAGTTCACCATGTTGGGTTATGCGCTGAAACAGGCGTTTGTGCCGTCAAAGAAGCATGAAGACGGCGAAGACCACGAAGGCGATATTTCCCATTTCGCGGCGTTGATGACCGCGTTGTCCGCCACCATCGGTACGGGTAACATCGCCGGTGTGGCGACTGCGGTGGTAACCGGCGGCCCGGGCGCAGTATTTTGGATGTGGATGACCGCCATTTTCGGTATGGCCACCAAATACGGCGAGGGCGTGTTGGCGGTGAAATACCGCGTCACCAATTCCAAAGGCGAAATGTCCGGCGGCCCGATGTATTACATCGAAAAAGGCTTGGGCAAAAACTGGAAATGGATGGCCGTCGCATTTGCCCTGTTCGGCACATTCGCTTCCTTCGGTATCGGCAGCTCGGTGCAGTCCAACTCGGTCGCGCAGGCAGTGCAAACCAGCTTCGGTGTCGAACCTGCCTACACCGGCGTGGCCTTGACCGTATTAACGGCCATCGTGCTTTTGGGCGGCATCAAGGGCATTGCCAAAGCCGCCTCCTTTATCGTACCTGCCATGGCAGTGTTTTATGTAGTGGGCGGTATTTCCATTATTGTCGTGAATTCTGACGCACTGATGCCTGCCGTCAAACTGATTTTCTCCGATGCGTTCAGCGCGCAAGCTGTGGCCGGCGGTGCCATCGGTACGGTCATCCGCTACGGCGTGGCGCGTGGTGTGTTCTCCAATGAGGCAGGTATGGGTTCTGCACCGATTGCCGCCGCAGCCGCCAAAACCGACCACCCCGTCCGTCAGGCTTTGGTTTCCATGACCGGTACGTTTTTGGACACCATCGTTGTCTGCTCGATTACCGGTATCGTGTTGGTCATGGGTCTGCTCGGCGCAGGCGGCGAGTTTGTGAAACCTGAATTGAGCGGTGCGGCGCTGACAACCGTCACTTTCCAAAAAATGCTGCCCGGCATCGGCGGTTGGATTGTTACCATCGGCCTGATTTTCTTTGCCTATTCAACTATTCTCGGCTGGTGTTATTACGGCGAGAAATGCGCGGTTTACGTCTTCGGCGAACGCTTTGCCGGACTATACCGCGTGGGCTACGTTTCTTCAGTCATGCTGGGAACTGTGTTGAGCCTTGATTTGGTGTGGCTGGCTTCGGACACATTCAACGGCTTGATGGCATTGCCTAACCTGATTGCGCTTTTGTTGATGGCGAAAGTCATCGTCAATGAAACGCGTGACTTCAAACAAAAAATCAAAAACGGCGAATTGCCGCATTAATGTCCAAGGCCGTCTGAACCTGAACATTCAGACGGCCCGATGGATATTAAGTTTGTTTTGAAAAAAGTCAGAGGAGGAGAAAAATGAAAGTGCTTGTTTTAGGTGCTGGTGTTGCCGGCGTATCTTCCGCGTGGTATCTGGCAGAGGCAGGGCATGAAGTAACGGTCATCGACCGCGCCGAGGGCGTGGCGATGGAAACCAGTTTTGCCAATGCAGGCCAGCTTTCTTACGGCTATACCACGCCTTGGGCTGCACCCGGTATCCCGACCAAAGCACTGAAATGGCTGTTTAAAAGCCATCCGCCTTTGCTGTTTCGCCCTGACGGCAGCCTGTATCAAATTGAATGGCTGTGGCAGATGCTGCAAAACTGCACGGCAGCGCGCTATCAAATCAACAAAGAGCGCATGGTCAGGATTTCCGAATACAGCCGTGAAATGTTCCGCCGTTTTGAAGCGCAAACCGGCATGAATTTTGAAGGGCACAAAAAAGGGACGTTGCAGATTTTCCGCCAAGCCAAAGAAGTCGAAGCGGCAGAACAAGACATTGCCGTTTTGGAACGCTACGGCGTGCCGTACCGCCGTCTGAAACCCGAAGAATGTGCAGAGTTTGAGCCTGCGCTGGCACGCGTTACCGCCAAAATTGCCGGCGGCCTGCACCTGCCTGCAGACGCGACCGGCGACTGCCATCTCTTCACTGAAAACCTATACAAATTGTGTCTGAAGAAGGGCGTACAGTTCCACTTCAACCAAACCATCCGCCGCATCGAACACAACGGACAGCGCATCAGCGCAGTCGAAACCGAAAAAGAACGGTTTGAAGCAGATGCCTTCGTCTGCGCGCTCGGCTGCTTCAGCAGAACGGTTTTGGCGCAGTTGGATCTCAATCTGCCGATTTATCCCGTCAAAGGCTATTCCTTGACCCTGCCGGTCACAAACTCAGACGGCGCACCGGTTTCCACCGTTTTAGATGAAAGCTACAAAGTCGCCATCACGCGCTTTGACAACAGAATCCGCGTCGGCGGCATGGCGGAATTGTCGGGCTACGAAATCAAACTGCCCGAAAAACGCCGCGAAACCTTGGCTTTGGTCGTCAACGATTTGTTCCCAGAAGGCGGCGATTTGAACCAAGCATTGTTCTGGAGCGGTCTCAGACCGATGACGCCCGACAGCACGCCGTTAATCGGGCGTACCCGCTTTGAAAACTTATTCCTAAATACCGGCCACGGTACTTTGGGCTGGACCATGTCGCTGGGTTCGGCAAAATTAACTGCCGATATCGTGAGCGGCAAAGACACCGAAATCCGAAGCGACGATTTGAGCCTGTCGCGCTATCAGGCTTAAGCTGGAAAGCGATAAGGTTTAGCGACATTTCAAATTTAAAGGCCGTCTGAAAACCATTTTTCAGACGGCCTTTTGTTTCAAAATCCGTGTATCCAATCAATAAAATAAATAATAACTATTATCATACGCATTAAAAAGTGTTAGTCTGAACCTGTCCCAGCTTTTAGCGCAGGTTTTCTCATGCCCGATTTTTCGATGTCCAATTTGGCCGTTGCCTTTTCCATCACGTTGGCTGCCGGTTTGTTTACCGTATTAGGCAGCGGTTTGGTGATGTTTTCCAAAACGCCTAATCCGCGCGTGTTGTCGTTTGGTTTGGCATTTGCCGGCGGTGCGATGGTGTATGTTTCCCTGACGGAAATTTTCAGTAAATCCAGTGAGGCGTTCGCTGAAATTTATGATAAAGACCACGCGTTTGCGGCGGCGACCATGGCATTTTTGGCCGGGATGGGCGGCATCGCGCTGATCGACCGCCTGGTGCCGAACCCGCATGAAACCTTAGATGCGCAAGACCCGTCTTTTCAAGAAAGCAAACGCCGCCATATTGCGCGAGTCGGCATGATGGCGGCGTTTGCGATTACGGCGCACAATTTCCCCGAAGGCTTGGCGACGTTTTTTGCCACCTTGGAAAATCCGGCGGTCGGGATGCCTTTGGCCTTGGCGATTGCCATCCATAATATTCCGGAGGGTATTTCAATCGCCGCGCCGGTTTATTTTGCCACCCGAAGCCGTAAGAAAACGGTATGGGCGTGTCTGCTATCCGGCTTGGCCGAGCCTTTGGGGGCGGCTTTGGGCTATTTGGTTTTGCAGCCGTTTTTATCGCCTGCCGTGTTCGGTTGGGTGTTCGGCGTGATAGCTGGTGTGATGGTGTTTTTGGCGTTAGACGAGCTGCTGCCGGCCGCCAAACGCTATTCAGACGGCCATGAAACCGTTTACGGCCTGACAACGGGCATGGCGGTGATTGCCGTCAGCCTGGTATTGTTCCATTTTTAAAACCCGTATGCCAAAGGCCGTCTGAAATGATTCAGACGGCCTTTTTGCGTTATAATCCGCACATCAAAAATAACCTTAATTTCACAAAGTTCCATCATGTTAGACAAATACAATCCAGCCGAAATCGAATCCAAACATTATCAAAACTGGGAAAAGCAGGGCTATTTCCAACCTGATATGGATTTGACGAAACCGTCTTTCTCCATCCAACTGCCGCCGCCCAACGTAACCGGTACGCTGCACATGGGCCATGCCTTCAACCAAACCATCATGGACGGCCTGACCCGCTACTACCGCATGAAAGGCTGCAACACCGCCTGGATTCCGGGCACCGACCACGCGGGCATTGCCACGCAAATCGTGGTCGAGCGTCAACTTGCCGCGCAAAACGTGTCCCGTCATGACTTGGGCCGCGAGAAATTCTTGGAAAAAGTGTGGGAATGGAAAGAAGTTTCCGGCGGTACGATTACCCAACAAATGCGCCGCGTGGGCTGCTCTGCCGACTGGACGCGTGAGTATTTCACGATGGACGACGTGCGCGCCGAAACCGTAACCGAAGTGTTTGTGCGTCTGTATGAACAAGGCTTGATTTACCGCGGCAAACGCTTGGTGAACTGGGATCCGGTTTTGGGTACGGCAGTATCTGATTTGGAAGTGGAAAGCGTGGAAGAACAAGGCTCTATGTGGCACATCCGCTATCCGCTGGCGGACAATCCTGCCGAAGCAGTTATCGTGGCGACCACCCGTCCCGAAACGTTGCTGGGCGACGTGGCCGTTGCCGTCAATCCTGAAGACGAACGTTATACCCATTTGATCGGCAAAGAATTAATCCTGCCGCTGACCGGCCGTACCATTCCCGTGATTGCCGACGAATACGTTGAAAAAGACTTCGGTACCGGTTGCGTGAAAATTACGCCTGCGCACGACTTCAACGACTACGAAGTCGGCAAACGCCACGACACGCGCCTGATTAATGTGTTCGACTTGGAAGCCAAAGTGCTGGCAAACGCTGAAGTGTTCAACTTCAAAGGCGAAGCGCAACCAGGCTTTGCCCTGCCTGAAAAATATGCGAGCTTGGACCGCTTTGCCGCGCGCAAACAAATGGTTGTCGATTTGCAGGAACAAGGCTTCTTGGTCGAAATTAAACCGCACACGCTGATGACACCGAAAGGCGACCGCACAGGTTCCGTGATTGAGCCGATGCTGACCAGCCAATGGTTTGTCGCCATGTCCGCCACGCCAAACGGCGGCGAGCCTGACAGCGAATTCAAAGGATTGAGCCTCGCCGACAAAGCCAAAAAAGCCGTCGACAGCGGCGCGGTGCGCTTTATCCCTGAAAACTGGGTCAACACCTACAACCAATGGATGAACAACATCCAAGACTGGTGTATCTCACGCCAACTGTGGTGGGGTCATCAAATCCCTGCATGGTACGACAACGAAGGCAATGTTTACGTTGCCCGCAATCAGGCGGAAGCCGAAAAACAAGCCGGCAAAACCGGTTTGACCCGCGAAGAAGACGT
The DNA here is from genome assembly GCF_001837185.1 of Neisseria sp. HMSC064D07. NCBI lineage: Bacteria > Pseudomonadati > Pseudomonadota > Betaproteobacteria > Neisseriales > Neisseriaceae > Neisseria > Neisseria sp. HMSC064D07. The sequence goes on from NZ_KV831653.1 coordinate 58,644, forward strand.
ATTGGACACATGGTTCTCCTCCGCGCTCGTGCCGTTCTCCACGCTCGGCTGGCCGTCTGAAACCGACGAACTCAAAGCCTTCCTGCCGTCCAACGTCTTGGTCACCGGCTACGAAATCATCTTCTTCTGGGTGGCGCGCATGATTATGATGACCACCCACTTTACCGGCAAAGTACCGTTTAAAGACGTGTACATCCACGGCATCGTGCGCGACCACGAAGGTAAAAAAATGTCCAAATCCGAAGGCAACGTCATCGATCCTGTGGATTTGATCGACGGCATCGACTTGGAAAAACTGCTGGTGAAACGTACCACCGGCCTGCGCAAACCCGAAACCGCGCCGAAAGTGGAAGAAGCCACGAAAAAACTCTTCCCTGAAGGCATCCCCAGCATGGGCGCGGACGCGTTGCGCTTCACCATGGCGAGCTACGCCAGCCTCGGACGCAGCGTCAATTTCGACTTCAAACGCGCCGAAGGCTACCGCAATTTCTGCAATAAATTGTGGAACGCCACCAATTTCGTGTTGATGAACACCGAAGACAAAGACTGCGGTCAAGACGAAATGCAGCCGTTGGCGTTTACCTTCGCCGACCAATGGATTATCGGCAAACTGCAACAAGCCGAAGCCGCCGTTGCCGAAGCCTTTGAAACCTACCGCTTCGACCTTGCCGCGCAAACGCTGTACGAATTTGTGTGGAACGAATATTGCGACTGGTACATCGAGCTGGCAAAAGTACAAATCCAAACCGGCTGCCCGACAACCCAGCGCACCACACGCCGCACCCTCGTGCGCGTACTCGAAACCATCCTGCGCCTGCTGCATCCAATCATGCCTTTTATTACCGAAGAGCTGTGGCAGGTTGTTGCGCCTCTGGCGAATGCCAAAACCGCCGACAGCATCATGTTGGCCGCCTATCCGCAAGCCGATAAAGAACAAATCGTTCAGACGGCCTTCGACAAAATGGCCGCATTGAAAGACTTGGTGGAAGAAGTGCGCAAACTGCGCGGCGAAATGGGTATCGCGCCAAACGTCAAAGCACCGCTCTTCGTCGAAGGCAGCGCAGAACTCGAAGGCCTGCTCAAATACCTGCCGTCACTGACCCGACTGACCGAAGCCAAGCTGGTGGACAGCCTGCCCGAAGCAGAAGACGCACCTGTCGCCGTCTGCAACGGCGCGCGCCTGATGTTGAAAGTCGAAATCGACAAAGCCGCCGAAACCGCCCGTTTGAGCAAAGAAGCCGAGAAGCTGCAAAAAGCCTTGGACAAACTCAATGCCAAACTCTCCAAACCCGGCTACACCGAAAAAGCCCCGGCGCATTTGGTGGAAAAAGACAAAGCCGATTTGGCGGAATTGGAAGACAAAATGGCGAAAGTTCAAAATCAGTTGGCGAAGTTGAAAGACTGATTTTGATTGAATAGACAAGACCGTCTGAAGAATGTTTTTTCAGACGGCCTTTTTCTTTTTCTCAATCCATCAAATTCAATCAAACCAAACGATCTGACTTTCATCCACGCTGATGCGGATTTCCTGTCCGGTTTGCGGTTTGTCCGTATCGTGGTCGGCGTGGGGATACCAAATCAAATCGCCGTATTGCGGATGGGCGAGGGTGAGGCGTGTACCTTCGGCGAGGGGGACGGCTTCGCTGATGCGGACGGCTGTGCCGTTCGGGTCGAATCGGATGGCGTGTTGGGGAATGTAACGTGTGTCGCCGGTGTTGGCTAAACCGAGCAATAGGGCGGCTTGGGCGTTGACGGGGCGGCGGATAAGGGTTTCCGGCGTGCTGTGTTGGAGGATGCGGCCTTCGTGCATGATGGCGATGGTGTCGGCCATGGTGCAGGCTTCCTCGGCGGAGTGGGTCACGAGGATGGCGGGGATGTTTTGACTGCGGATGCGTTCGGCGGTCAGGGTGCGCAGGTGGTGGCGCAGGTGGGTGTCGAGGCTTGAGAAGGCTTCGTCCAAGAGCAACAGCGACGGGCGCGTGATGAGGGCGCGCGCGAGGGCGAGGCGTTGTTGCTCGCCGCCGGAGAGGCTTTCGGGTTTGCGTTGCGCTTCGTGTTCCAAACCGATGTCGCGCAAGGCCTGCATGGATTGTTCTTCGATTTCGGCTTTGGGCAGGCGGCGCATTTTGAGGCCGAAGCCGACGTTGTCGAGGGCGGTTAAATGCGGCAAAAGGGCGTAGTCTTGAAACATCAGCGAGATATTGCGCTTTTCAGACGGCATGTCGGTGATGTTGTCGCCGTTGAGCCAGACTTCGCCGCTGTCGGGACGCACCAGACCGACGATGGTTTTGAGCAGGGTGGATTTGCCGCAGCCGGAGCGGCCGAGTACGGCGAGGATTTCTCCTGCTTCGATGTTTAGGTTGATGTCTTGGGCAACGGTTTTGCTGCCGAAGCGTTTGTTGATGTTTTTGAGTTGCAACATGGTTTCAGACGGCCTTTAAAAATGGGGTCGGCAACGGATGCTGTCGAGCCATGCGGACAGCGGATGTTTGGGGTCGATCAGGCCGTATCGACGGCAGGCTTCGATCGTGACCAGCTGGGCATCGTGCATCATGTGTCCGCACAACATGGCATCGAGCAGGGTGGGGATGTCCATCAGTTCAAAACCGGCAACTTCGCCGTCTTGGTTGGCGGGACGGAAGCCTTCGGGCAGGATGATGTCGAAGATATACAGGATTTCGTTGTGGACACCGCGGTTAACGGGGCGCAAACTATATATTTGGGCAGTCGGTCGGATATGGGGGGTTAACGAAGCGGGAATGCCTGCTTCTTCTTCGCCCTCGCGACAGACGGCTTCAGACGGCCTCTCGCCGCTGCTGATACCGCCTCCGGTCAGATTGTCGAGTTTGTTCGGATCAACGGCTTTGTGCGGACTGCGGCAGCCTATCCAAAAGCGCAGACTGTTTTCTGTTTCGACCAATCCGTTTAAGTGAACTGCCTGACTCATCAGGCCGAACGGACGGAAGGCGGCGCGTTCGAGTGCGCATAAAGGCTTGCCCGACTGGTCGCAGATGTCGAACTTTTCATCGCGCCAACCTTTGAGCCAACCGCAATCGCGCCACTGTTGCGCCAGCGTTTGCAAACTGTCGCCCATTTCTGCCCAGCTGTCGGTTTCCAAATTCAGGCCGTCTGAAAGGGTCGACTGCCTGCCTGTCCAATCTTGCCCGAGGCGTTCGCGCCATAACGGGTTCAGACGGCCTAAAGGCAGGCCGTTGAGATACAGAATGCACCAATCGTCGGATGCGCCATAGCTTGTTTGCGCCCAATCCCACAATGCGTCGTGGACATCGGACGCGAATACCTGTTCAAAACGGAAAGACTGAGACATGGCGCATCCTCCAAAAGAACTAAAGATACGTCGATTTTAGCCGTTTACGGCGAATTTGCAAAACAACCGCACTACCCGAAAACCGCTATAATAGAGTAAACCATCCGAAACGAGCACATCATGAGCGAATTGAGCGAAATCCTCGCCTATAACCAACATTTCGTCGAAACGGGCGAATACGAAAAATACTTTACCAACAAATACCCCGGCCGCGAGCTGGCCATCCTTTCCTGCATGGACGCACGCATTATCGAATTGCTGCCCAATGCCTTGGGCTTGAAAAACGGCGATGCCAAGCTCATCAAAAACGCCGGCGCGCTGGTGACCCACCCTTGGGGTTCGGTGATGCGCAGTTTGTTGGTGGCCGTATTTGAACTCAAAGTCAAAGAAATCATGGTCATTGCCCACCACGACTGCGGTATGCGCGGACTACACGCCGAAGAGTTCCTCCAACGCGTACACGACAGCAATATCCCCGACGATCGCATCGAAACCCTGCGCAATGCCGGTATCGATTTGGACGGCTGGCTGACCGGTTTTGACAACGTCGAAGACAGTGTACGCCATACCGTCGAGCTGATTCGCAAACATCCGCTGATGCCCGACAACATCGCCATCCACGGCCTGGTTATCCACCCGACCACAGGCAAGCTCAACCTGATTGTTGACGGCAGCCTGCCTGCTTCAGACGGCCAAAACATCTAACGCAGACACCACCACGAAATGAAAAACATCGGATTATTCGGCGGCACGTTTGACCCCATCCACAACGGCCACCTCCACATCGCCCGCGCCTTCGCCGACGAAATCGGTTTGGACCTTGTCGTCTTCCTGCCAGCAGGCGACCCGTACCACAAAGACAGCACGCGCACGCCGGCACAAGAGCGCCTCAATATGGTCGAACTCGCCATCGCCGACGAGCTGAAATTCGCCGCCAGCGATTGCGACATCGTCCGCGACGGCGCGACTTATACGTTTGACACCGTCCAAATCTTCCGCCAGCAGTTTCCCGGCGCGCAATTGTGGTGGCTGATGGGCAGCGACAGCCTGATGCAGCTGCACACATGGAAAAAATGGCAAACCCTCGTGCGCCAGACCCATATCGCCATCGCCATGCGCCAAGGCGACAACCTCAACAAAACCCCGCGCGAATTGCACGCATGGCTCGGCGAAGCCCTGCAAAACGGCAGCGTCCGCATCCTCAACGCGCCGCTGCACAACACCAGCTCCACCCAAATCCGTGCCGATCTCGCCAAAACGCACTATTCAGACGGTCTGCCGCAACCGGTCGCCCAATACATCCGCCAACACAAACTCTATGAAAAATAGCGTTTATTCAGGCAGATAAGCTATAATGCCGTCTGAAAACATTTCAACTAGGAAAATAATGAACGAACAAGAATTGCAAGACCTGCAAAAAATGGTCGAAGTGGCCGTAAACGCCCTTGAAGATATTAAAGCCAAAGACATCTCTGTTTTGGAAACCCAAGACAAAACCTCCCTGTTCGCCCGCATGATTATCGCCAGCGGCGACAGCACACGCCAAGTCAAAGCACTGGCAAACAACGTTGCCGTCGATTTGAAAGAAGCCGGTTTCGAAATCCTCAGTACCGAAGGCGACAGCGGCGAATGGACGCTTGTCGACGCAGGCGACCTCGTTGTCCACGTCATGCTCCCTGCCGTGCGCGACTTCTACGACATCGACACCTTGTGGGGTGGAGAAAAACCGAGTTTCCACGCCGGTATGCAAAAACCTTGGCACGCCGTCGACTAAAACGGTTTATCCATACAAAGGCCGTCTGAAACTTGAAAGCAAGCAAGTTTCAGACGGCCTTTTGCTATAATTCCATTCTTTTCACATTATTCAAATTATTGCACCATCATGCCGCAACCCGATTTCGCCCAAACCCTCTCCAAAGACCGCCATTTTCTGCGATCTGCCTTTAAAAACCCCAATAAATACGGCGGCTTGGACAAGGTTGAGGAAAAATACAAAAAATCGCACGACCTCTATCTGCAACGCCTGTCCAAACTGCCCAAGCCCGAATTCGACAATACGCTGCCCGTTCACGAAAAACTCGACGAAATCAAAAAAGCCATTGCCGAGAATCAGGTAACGATTATTTGCGGCGAAACCGGCTCGGGCAAAACCACGCAGTTGCCCAAGATTTGTTTGGAACTCGGGCGCGGGGCAGCAGGTTTGATCGGGCATACCCAGCCGCGCCGTTTGGCCGCGCGTTCCGTGGCAGAGCGGATTGCCGAAGAGCTGAAATCCGAAATCGGCAGCGCGGTCGGCTATAAAGTACGCTTTACCGACCACACCTCGCGCGACGCCTGCGTCAAGCTGATGACCGACGGCATTCTGTTGGCAGAAACCCAGGCCGACCGTTATCTCGCCGCCTACGACACGATTATCATCGACGAAGCGCACGAACGCAGCCTGAACATCGACTTCCTCTTGGGCTATTTGAAACAGCTGCTGCCGCGCCGCCCCGATTTAAAAGTCATCATTACCTCGGCAACGATAGACGCAGAACGCTTCTCCCAACACTTCAACGGCGCGCCCGTTTTAGAAGTGAGCGGGCGCACCTATCCCGTCGAAATCCTCTACCGACCGCTGACCAGCAAAGACGAAGACGACGCAGAAGTCGAGCTGACCGACGCAATTGTCGATGCAGCCAACGAATTGGCGCGATATGGCGAAGGCGATATTTTGGTGTTCCTGCCGGGTGAACGCGAAATCCGCGAAGCCGCCGAAGCCCTGCGCAAATCCACACTGCGCCGCAACGACGAAATCCTGCCCCTGTTCGCACGCCTGTCTCACGCCGAACAGCACAAAATCTTCCACCCTTCAGGCGCAAAACGCCGCATCGTGCTGGCGACCAACGTCGCCGAAACCTCGCTCACCGTGCCGGGCATCAAATACGTCATCGACACCGGCCTCGCGCGCGTCAAACGCTATTTCGCACGGGCGAAAGTGGAGCAGCTTCATGTCGAAAAAATCTCCCAAGCCGCCGCCCGCCAACGCTCCGGCCGCTGCGGCCGCGTCTCCGCAGGCGTATGTATCCGACTGTTTTCAGAAGAAGATTTCAACAGCCGCCCCAAATTTACCGACCCAGAAATCGTCCGCAGCAACCTCGCCGCCGTCATCCTGCGCATGGCATCGCTGAACTTGGGCGATGTGGCGGCATTTCCATTTTTAGAAATGCCCGATTCGCGGTATATCAATGACGGTTTTCAGGTGTTGCTGGAGTTGGGGGCGGTGGAGGTCGTCTGAAAAACGTAGGTCGGGCATAAATGCCCGACGAAGATGGATGAGCTATAAAAAATATTGGACATAAATGTCCGACCTATCTGTTAGAAAATTAACAAAAATATATGGAGTATAAACATGAGTGATTATGATTTTTTATGGGAAATGCGAGACCGTGGTTATAGTAATGAAGAAATTATGGAAGCCGCAGTTTGTGGATATGCACCTTACGAGGCTGTTTATTTAGATGATGATAGAAATACCCAAATTATTGATAATTTATTTGATGATATTAAAGATTGGGATACGGATGTTCAAGTCAGTTATGAAACAATTGAAGACGAAGAAACTGCTTATTTTAAAGAGCAAATATTTAATAGTTTAATTGAAAATGCAAAAGAATATTATTCACTTACAGGAAGATATTTACAAATTTGGGGAGAACTAGGTGAACTTTATGCTGAATTAGAATACGGATTAAAAAGGCATAAGGACGTTAACCACGAAGGTTCTGATGGTTTCATTAATGGAAAACTGGTTGAAGTGAAAACCATATCTCCTTTAAAACAACATAACCAAGTAGTCGTGAAGAAAAAAGGAAGTTTTGAACAACTATTAATTGTGCGAATCAGTAAAAATTTTGAATTTAAAGCCAAATTAATTTCAAGAGATAAACTGAATGGAACGACTGGAAAATTCTTAAAAGGAAAAATTATAGTGGATTAAAATAAAAATGAGACAAGGCGGCAACGCCCGCCGTGTACGGGTAGTACATAAGGGCGTTGGCAACGCCGTATCATTGCAATTTTAATCCACTATAAATAGAGTAGATTGGGTATTCATGCCCGACACAATCTGACAAATGACAAACCACTTTCAGACGAACTCGTTTTTTGAAAAACAATCTGTAAACAGATAGCTGCTGAAGAATACCGTTGCCGCACACCCAAAACCCGGCATGCAACTTTTATTGTGAACTTCCTATTATGAAAAAATCCCTTTTCGTTCTCTTTCTGTATTCATCTCTACTTACTGCCAGCGAAATTGCCTATCGCTTTGTATTCGGAATTGAAACCCTGCCGGCTGCGAAAATGGCGGAAACGTTTGCGCTGACATTTGTGATTGCTGCGCTGTATCTGTTTGCGCGTTATAAGGCAACGCGTTTGTTGATTGCGGTGTTTTTCGCGCTCAGCATCATTGCCAACAATGTGCATTACGCGGTTTATCAAAGCTGGATGACGGGCATTAATTATTGGCTGATGCTGAAAGAGGTTACCGAAGTCGGCAGCGCGGGTGCGTCGATGTTGGATAAGTTGTGGCTGCCTGCGTTGTGGGGCGTGTTGGAAGTTGTGTTGTTTTGCAGCCTTGCCAAGTTCCGCCGTAAGACGCACTTCGCCGCCGATATTTTGTTTATTGCAGCGATGTTGCTGATTTTTGGACGTTCATTCAGTACGACGCAGGAACACGGTATTTCGCCCAAACCGACATACAGCCGCATCAAAGCCAATTATTTCAGCTTTGGCTATTTTATCGGACGTGTGTTGCCGTATCAGTTGTTTGATTTAAGCAAGATTCCTGTGTTCAAACAGCCTGCGCCAAGCAAAATCGGGCAGGGCAGTGTTCAAAATATCGTCTTGATTATGGGCGAAAGCGAAAGCGCGGCGCATTTGAAACTGTTTGGTTATGGGCGCGAGACTTCGCCGTTTTTAACCCAGCTTTCGCAAGCCGACTTTAAGCCGATTGTGAAACAAAGCTATTCCGCCGCTTTGATGACGGCTGTGTCCCTGCCCAGCTTTTTCAATGCGATACCGCATGCCAACGGCTACGAACAAATCAGCAGCGGCGATACCAATATGTTCCGCCTAGCCAAAGAGCAGGGCTATGAAACGTATTTTTATAGCGCGCAGGCGGAAAACGAGATGGCAATTTTGAACTTAATCGGTAAGAAATGGATAGACCATCTGATTCAGCCGACGCAGCTTGGCTACGGCAACGGCGACAATATGCCCGATGAGAAACTGCTGCCGCTGTTTGACAAAATCAATTTGCAGCAGGGCAAGCATTTTATTGTGTTGCACCAACGCGGTTCGCACGTCCCATACGGCGCATTGTTGCAGCCTCAAGATAAAGTATTCGGCGAAGCCAATATTGTGGATAAGTACGACAACACCATCCATAAAACCGACCAAATGATTCAAACCGTATTCGAGCAGCTGCAAAAGCAGCCTGACGGCAACTGGCTGTTTGCCTATACCTCCGATCATGGCCAGTATGTGCGCCAAGATACCTACAATCAAGGCACGGTGCAGCCCGACAGCTATCTCGTGCCGCTGGTGTTGTATAGCCCGGATAAGGCCGTGCAACAGGCTGCCAACCAGGCTTTTGCACCTTGCGAGATTGCCTTCCATCAGCAGCTTTCAACGTTTCTGATTCACACGCTGGGCTATGATATGCCGGTTTCAGGTTGTAGCGAAGGCTCGGTAACGGGCAATCTGATCACAGGCGATGCAGGCAGCTTAAATATTCGCGACGGCAAGGCGGAATATGTTTATCCGCAATAAGCGGCATAAAAACCAATAAAGACAAATTAAGATGATGTCGGGGAAGATGCCCGACCGACAAGACTATGCAAAATATGAAAAACCAAGTACGCGGATCAGGCATGGATGACCGATCCAACCCAGCCAATGTTTCAGACGGCCTGCAAAACAGTTCGGGCCATATCGGCGCCAACACGCGCTACCGTCTGACCAAGCTCGGCGAACAAATGGCGCGCCTGCCCATCGACCCGAAAATTGCGCGCATTTTGCTGGCGGCGAAGAAACACGACTGCATGGCGGAAATATTGGTGATCGCGTCCGCACTGTCGATTCAAGACCCGCGCGAGCGGCCGCTGGAAGCGCGCGATGCCGCGGCCAAGGCGCATGAGCGCTTTACCGACAAGCAATCCGATTTCCTTGCCTATCTGAATATTTGGGATAGCTTCCAGCGCGAGCGCGACAAAGGCTTGTCCAACAAGCAATTGGTGCAGTGGTGTCGACAATATTTCCTGTCGCACCTGCGTATGCGCGAGTGGCGCGAGCTGCATCACCAGCTTGCCCAAACCGCGATTGAAATGGGTTTGACCACCAAAGAAGCCGCGTTTAGACAAGCTCCTTCCCAAGAACAATTAAGGCCGTCTGAAAGCCAAGGCGACCAAGATTTGGCAGCCAAACTCAAGCAAAAACAACTGGATAAGAAACAACACCGCGCCCAAATCCGCGCCGCAAAAGAAGCCGGCTACGAACAAATCCACCGTGCCCTGCTGACCGGTCTTATCGCCAACGTCGGCATGAAATCGCCCGACGGCAACGACTATACCGGCGCGCGCGGCAGCCGTTTCCACCTTTTTCCTGCATCAGCCCTGTTCAAAGCCAAGCCCAAATGGGTGATGGCGGCAGAATTGGTTGAAACCACGCGCCTTTACGCGCGCGACGTCGCCGTTATCCAGCCCGAATGGATAGAGCAGGAAGCGCCGCACCTCGTCCGCTATCATTATTTCGAGCCGCACTGGGAACAAAAACGCGGTGAAGTCATCGCCAGCGAACGCGTGACGCTTTACGGCCTGACCGTATTGCCGCGCCGCCCCGTTTCCTATGGCAAAGTTGCGCCTGAAGAAGCGCGCGAAATCTTTATCCGTGGCGCATTGGTGGCGCAAGAAAGCAATCTTCAGACGGCCTTTTTTGCCCACAATAAAAAGCTGATTAAAGAAATTACCGAACTCGAACACAAATCACGTAAGCAAGACGTATTGGTCGATGACGAAGCCCTGTTTGCGTTTTATAACGAACGCCTGCCCGAGCTGGTGTGGAAAGACGCGAAAGGTGGCGTTTGGGGAAGCGAAGAGGGCGGACAAATCCAGTCGGACAAGACAGCCGATCAAAACGGACAAGCAAACCAGCGCAACGCAGGGCGTGTGGCGCAAGCCACGCACGCGGATTCCAACGATGCGGACAACCGCGAGCGTGAACCGAGTTTACATACCCGACAAAATGTTTCAGACGACCCTAAGCCCAAAAAGCAGCCAGCATCTCAAAAAGGCCGTCTGAAACCTTTGCCCCTTGCCGATATCCGCACCTTTGAAGCCTGGCTCAAAACCGCCGAGCGCGACAATCCGCGTCTGCTGTTCCTCAGTCGCGACGATCTGATGCAACACGCCGCCGCGCACATTACCGAAGAGCAGTTCCCCAAATTCTGGCAAACCGCAGACGGCAAGTTCAAACTTTCCTACCGCTTCGAGCCGCACCATCCGCTCGACGGCGTGACCATGACCGTGCCGCTGACCGTCCTCAACCGCCTGCACGCGCCGTCGCTCGAATGGCTGGTACCCGGTATGTTGCGCGAAAAAATCCAGCTGCTGATTAAAGCACTGCCGAAGCAAATCCGCCGCATTTGCGTGCCCGTACCCGATTTCATCACCAAATTTCTCGAAAGCAATCCCGACCGTCAAGCGGCCATCATTCCCCAGTTGGCGCACTTTATCGCCAAAAGCGCCGGCGATATGCGGATTCTTGAGCAAATCGACCAAGACGCATGGGCAGCGCAAGAATTGCCCGAACATTGCTATCTGAATCTGCGCATTATCGACGACGGCGGACAAGAGCTTGCCGGCGGCCGCAAACTGCACGAATTGCAACAACAACTCGGCCAAGCCGCCGCCGTTACCTTCCGCGACAACACCCAAGAATTTGAGCGCGACAACGTCACCGCATGGGACATTGGCACCCTGCCCGAATCCATCAAATTCGCACGCGGCAAACAACAGCTCACCGGCTACCTCGGCCTGCAAAAAGAAAAAGACGGCCACATCGCCCTGCGCCTGTTCGACACCACCGAAGCCGCCGAGCAGGCACACCGTCAAGGCGTGATCGAATTGATGAAACTGCAATTAAAAGAACAAGTTAAAGACCTGAACAAAGGCATCCAAGGCTTCACCCAAGCCGCCATGCTGCTCAAACACATCAACGCCGACACCCTGCGCGACGACCTCACCCAAGCCGTCTGCGACCGCGCCTTTATCGGCGAAGACGAGCTGCCGCGCAACGAAAAAGCCTTCAAAGAACAAATCAAACGCGCCCGCAGCCGCCTGCCCGCCGTCAAAGAAGCCCTCAGCCGCTACCTGCAGGAAACCGCCGCCGCTTACGCTGAGCTCAACAGCAAACTCGGCAAACACCCGCTCACCCACCTTCTAAGACTACGCCTGCAAACCCTGCTCGCCGCCGGCTTCGCCACCCATACCCCGTGGGCACAATGGCCGCGCCTGCCTATTTACCTCAAAGCCATGACCCTGCGCCTTGAAAAATACAGCGGCAACCCCGCACGCGACGCAGCCCGCGAAGCCGATATTCGAGAGCTGGAACAAATGTGGCAGGAAAAAACGGATAGCTTGATAAAACAAGGACAACCCTTTTCAGACGACCTCGCCGCGTTTAAATGGATGATTGAAGAATTGAGGGTGTCGCTGTTTGCACAGGAATTGAAGACACCGTATCCGGTGTCGGTGAAGAGGTTGATGAAGGAGTGGGAGGGGTTAAGATAACCATAGACACCGTTTGAAACTTTACAAACGGTGTCCATTTTTAAGAATTTCTAAATGTTGAATACAAATTAGGAAATTTTTTTTCTGAAATTTCAGGACGTAGACGGCAACAGTTTCTTAATTCTTTTCTAAAGTCTTTTAATTCAGACAATACAGAACATAATTCTCTAGACCAAAGTTTTGATAAATTGAATCCTTGACTCTCCAGCTTTTCGAGCAATCTTTTTTCCTCAATGAAATGTTTTTTTAATTGCTGCTCACCTGAAGCTTTGTTAAACATTTCCTGCAAATCTTTGCGCTTTGTGTTTAAACAAAAGAGCATTTCATGTTCAAAATTTTGTGTTTGTGGAAGTAAAAAAATATTATTCTTTCCTACATGCCCTTTAATTACATGAAAATTTTTAATGAAATTTTCATGACAAACTGTCTGATCAGTGTCGCATATAATAATCACTTTTGTATTATTTTGAGGAATTTGTCGAATTATTGTACCTATTTTCTTATGAGATAAACTCCATAAATTGACCTTTTTAATTTGCCCAACAAACAAACTATTAACAAGTTTTTCTTCCGTTTCTCCTTCAACTAAAAAAATATACTGCATTATTAATCTTCCCACATCAATTTATCTAAGTTAGAAGTATCAGGCAATGTATTAAAATAGTTATTTTTAACATAATTTATTAAGCTTCTGTCATTTTTGCTGAAACTATTTTCTGGCTGAACAATAGAAGTGTAGTTACCCTCTTTCCTCATGAATAAAAAGGAATGTGAAGGAAAGCCCATATCTAATACATCATAATTATGAGTTGTATAAAAGAACTGCGCAGTAGGACTCAATTTCTCAATAATTAAATTTAATATATGTTGCTCCAGATAGGAATGGCTATATGCCATTTGCTCATCAAGAAAATGGGTGCAACTATTTTTAGCCTTGCCCTCTGCAATAATGCGACCAATAAAATTGGTTAATTTAATTGCATCATAAGTACCTTTGGAGAATCTATTTGCAGATTCTTGAGAGCCCGCAATTTCACCTGATGCATTGATCAAAACAGAATCATCATTATGGAATTTTATAATATAACCTGTAATATCTTTATTCCTTGATTTAGCTGATTTTTTGGTTTCAGATTGTGGAATAACGGCATCTACTGATTTTATGGATGAATCGAAACTATTTAGAATTCTAAAGACCAAATCTTGGGATGCATGATGCGTTGAATTTGCTTTATCTTCACTTTTATTTTCTGAGAACATAAACATCCAACCTAAATCATCAATCTCGATTTCGGAAAAATCATCAAATGCTTGAGAAACTCCAGAAATATCACTATCGATATATTTGCCATTTGGATTCTTCTGCTTTTCTTTGATTGTTTGTAATCGTTTCCTTACATTAGTACAGCTATCTTTCATGCCAATTGGAGTCGTTATATATTTTAATTTGCGAATCGCCATGCCACTATCTACAAACTCTAATTCTAATTGATGCATTTCATTGGTAGATGGGGTCACGAACTCTATTAAGATAGTTGCAGGACGTGTTCTATCACAAATAGCGTTAAGATATTTGATGATATTCTTCCTTTTTATAAAATTTTCTAATCCACAAATTATTTTACCTAGTGAAGTTTTACCGCTAGCATTTGTACCTGAAATAATACAGACTCGTTTAAAATTAAAATTAGGTCGCTTAGGTAAAAACTCATTCGGAATGCTGGATTTTGGATTTTTCCGTTTATAGCTTAGATCTATTTCAATATTTGAGAAGCCATATAGATTATCAATATTAAGTCGAGTAATAATCATGATATATTTTCCGAAAAATGGATTTTATTCACTTTACCCCAAGTCCTCATAACATGCAAGCAAACAGTAACAAACCGTTTCAAATACTCTATCTGTGTGTACCTTTAGCAAGCTGTAGCCTACATCAAACCGCGTGCGTGCCTTTGGGCACACACCCTACCTATGAATCATAAAGAGTTTGAAATTTATGCGTAGGGTGTGTGCGGTACGCACGCACGCGATCTTTTTAAAAAAGTTCTTTCCCATCAAACCAAAGGCCGTCTGAAAGTACTTTCTACCTTTCAGACGGCCTTTTTATATTCATATTTCTGTTTATTTTTCCAACCGTGCAATCAGTTCATCGGCCAAGTCCAAATAAGCCTGTGTGCCTTTGGCATGGGCGTCGTAGGCGAGGGCGGGGAGGCCGTGGCTGGGGGCTTCGGCGAGGCGGATGTTGCGGGGGATGACGGTGTCGAAGAGCAGGTTGCCGAAGTGTTGTTTGAGCTGTTCGCTGACTTCGACGACGAGGCGGCTGCGGCTGTCGTACATGGTGCGGACGATGCCGGTTACGTCGAGGTCGGGGTTGATGGCTTGGCGGATTTTGCGGACGGTGGCTACTAAGTCGGAAATGCCTTCGAGGGCGTAGTATTCGCAAAGCATGGGGACGATGACACCGTTGGCGGCGACAAGGCCGTTGAGGGTGAGCAGGGTCAGGGATGGGGGGCAGTCGATGAGGACGTAGTCGTAGTTGTCGGCAACGAGCTGCAGGGCGTTTTTGAGGCGGATTTCGCGTGCGATTTCTTGGACGAGTTCGACTTCTGCGCCGGCCAGTGTGCGGTTGGCGCCCAATACGTCGTAGCCGCCTTCTTTGCTGCGGACGACGGTGTTGGGGATGTCGGTTTCGCCGAGGACAACTTGGTAAACGCCGTTTTCGATGGTGGCTTTGTTGATGCCGCTGCCTGTGGTGGCGTTGCCTTGGGGGTCGAGGTCGACGACGAGGACGCGGCGGCCTTTTGAGGCTAGGGAGGCGGCTAGGTTGACGGTGGTGGTGGTTTTGCCGACTCCGCCTTTTTGGTTGGCGACGGCGAGGATTTGTGCGCTCATGTGCTTTGCTGTCGTGTTAAGTGTGGATGGCTGGATTGTACCGTTATTCGGTATGCTTGGGTTATTTTCAGACGGCCTTTTTGCGGATGATGACGATATGGCGTTCGGCATTGAGTTGGGGGACGTGCAATGCTTCGACTTTTTCGACGGCGACGCTTTCGGGCAGTTTGTCGATTTCTTCTTGCGGATATACGCCTTTCATGGCCGCCCAGTAGCCGCTGTCTTTGATGAGGTGCTCTGTCCAGTTGACGAAGTCGGCGAGTTCGGCAAAGGCGCGGCTGGTGATGACGTCGGCTCGGCAGTCGGCGGCGACTTCTACGCGGCCGCTGATGACGCGGACGTTTTTAAGGCCGAGTTCGATGACGGCTTGCTGCAGAAAGGCGGTTTTTTTGGTGTTGGCATCGAGGAGGGTGATGTCGAGGTCGGGGCGGCAGATGGCGGTGGGTATGCCGGGCTGTCCGCCGCCGGAGCCGACGTCGAGCATGGTTTGGGCGTGTTCGATGTAGGGCAAGAGGGTCAGGCTGTCGAGCAGATGATGGCTGACGGTTTGGGCGGGATCGCGCAGGGCGGTCAGGTTGTAGGTTTTGTTCCACTTTTGCAGCAGGGCGGCATAGTCTAGCAGTTTGGCTTGTTTGGCTTCGTCGATGTCCAAACCCAGTGCCTGTATGCCGTCGCGGAGCTGTTGCGCCTGATTCATTTGTTATTCCTTATTGGTTAAAACGCGTTGGATGTAATGGTAACGGAAAGCATGCCGTCTGAAAATGTTTGTGCCTGTTGAATCAACGTTTCATCTTGTGAAAGACGATGGGCTGCTCCGGAGCGCGCGTGAGCTGTTTGGGCAGGGTCAGCATGGCGATAATCCACACGGAGAGGGTGTAGTAGAACACGCCTTGTCCGCGCATACCGGCCAATGCGGCATTGCCTAAGATGGCTTCAAAAATCAAGCCTGCCGCCGCCGAGGCACACGCTGCTACACCGGCAAGGAAGATGGCGTAACGCGAATACCGGCGCATCATTTTTTTATACGCCAGCTTGGTCAGTCCACCGGCAATTGGCAGGTTGAGGAAGGCAAACATGCCGCAGACAAACCATGTAACGGAATCCTGCCAGCCGCTTTGCCATGCCCACGAGCCGTCTTTGACCGTGACCAGCAGGCCTTGGCCGTCTGAAAAGGCGATTTGCACGATATTGTGCAATATCATCGCCAGCGGCAGGGTGAGGAACATCAGTGCGACCAATAGGGGGCGGTAGGGCTTTTCTTGAGTCAGGTACATGGCGGCTTGCCTTGTTGTGGGATAAGTCGAAATGATAGCAGATTGGCGGTTGATTCACGTTTGTTAGCGCTGAAATTGCTGACAAAAACGGTCAATTAAAAAAGAAATGAAAAATTCTTTTTTCTTGGCAAACGTTGGCAGATAAAGGTTAAGAAAACGTTTTCAGACGGCATAATCTCTTATTTTTATATGAACCGAACAGAAAATCTTTGCATTTCTCCGTAAAATCTACTAAATTCTCAATAACATATTATAAAGACCTGAAATCTGGAACCCAAACCGAAACTGCCTTCCGCCATTTACGCTCGGAAACTCAGCAGGCAAAAAAGTTTCACACACAACAAAAATACAAAATAATTCCTATGAAATCAGTTGTTTATAATGATAGATAACCACAAGGCAAACCATGCCTGACTTTAGTAGGAGTAAAACCATGGCTGAAGCAACCGATGTCGTATTAGTAGGCGGCGGCATTATGAGCGCCACTTTGGGCGTATTGCTCAAAGAACTCGAACCATCTTGGGAAATCACCCTGATCGAACGCTTGGAAGATGTAGCGTTGGAATCATCAAATGCATGGAACAATGCCGGTACGGGACACTCTGCGCTGTGTGAATTGAACTATGCGCCCCTGACTGCCGACGGCACGATCGATCCGACCCGCGCCCTCAATATTGCCGAACAATTCCATATCAGCCGCCAATTTTGGGCGACTTTGGTCGAAGAAGGCAAACTGACCGACCGCACTTTCATCAATTCCGTCCCCCATATGTCGCTGGTGATGAACGCCGACCATTGCAGTTATCTGCAAAAACGTTTCGACGTGTTCAAAAACCAAAAACTCTTTGAAAAAATGGAGTTTTCTACCGACCGCTCCAAAATTGCCGAATGGGCGCCGCTGGTTGTCAACGGCCGTGATGAAAACCAATCCATCGCCGCCAACTACTCCGCCGAAGGCACAGACGTCGATTTCGGCAGCCTGACCCGCCAGATGGTCAAATACTTGAGCGACAAAGGCGTAAAAATCAAATTCAACCGTCATGTCGACGACCTCAACCGCGAATCGGACGGCGCATGGGTGCTGAAAACCAGCAGCACCAAAGACGATGACGACCCGTTGACACTCCGCACCCGTTTCGTCTTCCTCGGCGCAGGCGGCGGCGCACTGACCCTGCTGCAAAAATCCGGTATCCCCGAAGGCAAAGGCTACGGCGGCTTTCCGGTTTCCGGCCTCTTCTTCCGCAACAGCAATCCCGAAACGGCCGCGCAACACAACGCCAAAGTGTACGGCCAAGCCTCCGTCGGCGCACCCCCAATGTCCGTTCCGCATTTGGATACCCGCAACGTGGACGGTCAACGCCATTTGATGTTCGGCCCGTATGCAGGCTTCCGCCCCAACTTCCTCAAACAAGGCTCGCTCATGGATTTGCCGATGTCCATCCACATGGACAACCTTTATCCTATGCTCCGCGCCGGTTGGGCTAATATGCCGCTGACCAAATACCTCTTGGGCGAATTGCGCAAAACCAAAGAAGAACGCTTCACTTCGCTCTTAGAGTATTATCCGGAAGCCAATCCTGACGATTGGGAACTGATTACCGCCGGTCAACGCGTACAAATCATCAAAAAAGACCCGAAAAAAGGCGGTGTACTCCAATTCGGTACCGAAATCGTCGCCCATGCCGACGGCTCGCTGGCCGCCTTGCTGGGCGCGTCCCCAGGTGCATCAACCGCCGTACCTTTGATGATTAAGCTGATCAACCAATGCTTCCCCGATCATGCCGAATCATGGTCAGGCCGTCTGAAAGAATTGGTGCCCGGCTACGGTATCAAGCTGAACGACAATCCGACTTTGGCGGACGAAATCATCAGCCACAACGCGTTCGTTTTGGGCATCCATCACTAATTGAAGCAGACACAAAGGCGGGCATTCTTGCCCGCCTTTTTTCAAACCATTAAAATAGCGGCACTCAGGCCGTCTGAAATCTAATCTGCGGCAGCATGTTGCACGATTCAAACCCGAAAATCAGCCCTAATAGAAAAACGCCATGACCGATATTCTCAACAAAATTCTTGCCACCAAAGCAGAAGAAGTGGCCGCCCAAAAAGCCGCCGTTTCCTTGGAAGACATCAAAGCCCAAGCGCAGGCTGCTGCGCCGGTTCGCAGCTTTATCGGCTCGATCCGTGAAAAACACGCGCAGAATCTGCCAGCCATTATTGCCGAAGTCAAAAAAGCCAGCCCAAGCAAAGGCCTGATCCGTCCTGATTTTCATCCTGCCGAAATCGCCGTTGCCTATGAAAAAGCCGGCGCGGCCTGTTTGTCCGTGTTGACGGACGAACCTTATTTCCAAGGCTCGCCCGAGTATTTGAAACAGGCGCGTGCGGCCGTGGCGCTGCCGGTCTTGCGTAAAGATTTCATCATCGACGAATACCAAATCTATCAGGCGCGCGCGTGGGGTGCGGATGCGGTTCTTCTGATTGCCGCCGCATTGGAAGCCGAGCAGCTTGAGCGTTTTGAAGCCGTCGCCCACGAATTGGGCATGACTGTCTTGTTGGAGTTGCACGATGCGTCCGAGCTGGAAAAATGCCGCAACATGACCACGCCGTTGTGGGGCGTCAACAACCGCAACCTGCGTACGTTTGAAGTGACTCTGCAACAAACCCTCGACCTCTTGCCTGAGTTGAGCGGCAGAACCGTTGTAACCGAAAGCGGCATCCGCAACAAAGAAGACGTCGATTTCATGCGCGGCCACGGCGTGCATACTTTCCTGATCGGCGAAACCTTTATGCGTGCCGACGATATTGAAGCCGAAGTCAAAAAACTGTTCTAAACCTAAAAAACATCAGGCCGTCTGAATTTTCAGACGGCCTGAATCCATTGGAGACGAGAAAAAATGTTTACCGTACAGCGCATTTACGCGTATCAGCCCAATCCCGAACAGACCGCCGTCTTTATCGACCGCCTCTATCCGCGCGGCGTCCATAAAGAAGTTTTCGCTACGGCGCTTTGGCTGAAAGACATTACGCCCAGTGCAAACCTGCGCCGCTGGTATCACGAAAATCCGGCTGAGAATTTTGACGGTTTTGTCAGCCGTTATCATGAAGAGCTGCAAGGCGATGCCGAGCAGGCCGCCATCAAGCAGTTGCTGGATTTGGAAAAACAGCACGGCAATATTTTATTGCTGACCGCCGTCAAAGATCCCCGACATTCCCACGTTTCCACACTGGCTCAATTTTTGGGTGCAACGTTTGAATATCGCGATTAAAAAATCAGTGTTTGAGCTGAATACAAAAAGGCCGTCTGAAATCAAGGTTTCAGACGGCCTGCTATTTTCAAATCAAGAAGGATAACGGTGTGCCACCAATTTTCCGTCTATGTATTCGCCGATATAGACTTGCGAGGCTTCAAGGTGGAGGCGGTCAAGTTCCTGTTGCAGCCATTCTTCATCACGCTTAATGATTTCGAGGATGTCGGGGTCAACTTGGCCGTCTGTAATCAGTGGATAGCGCAGGCTTTCGTCGCCGTACTTAATGACGGCGAGCTGGCCGTTTTGTTCCATCACGGCACGTTTGACGGCAGAGATTTCGTAGATGCCGGCGGCGCGGAGTTTGAACATGAGGTCGTGTGCGCTGATGCCGTTTTTCATGCATTCATCGGTTTGGATTTTGCCGTTGACGATAACCCAGACGGATTTGCCGTCAATGATGGATTTGACCCAGCGGTTGTGGTTTTTGATGAATTTCAGGCTCAAGACCAACAGCGTCCACAAAATCAGCACGAGGAAAAATTGCAACAGGCCGACGCTGTCGCTGTAAATCACGCCACCGATGATGCCGCCGAGTACATAGTTTTGCACTTGGTCCATGGCGGAGGTCGGCGCGAGGTTGCCTTTACCTAAGAGGTTGATTTGCAAAATCAAACCTAAAATACCCATCAGCAGTTTGAGGGCGAGCAGGGAGTATGCTTCCATGTGTGTATATCCTGTTATTCTTTATCGATGAGTTCGATATTGTTGTTGACCAAATTGATGGGCGTCAGCGTGTAGGCGGAGAAGTCTTGATTGAAATGAACTTCGTAGTATTGGTTTTTGATGCCGATAATCATGCCGTTGAACAGGCGCGTGCTGTTGACGATGATGTCTTGTTTTTCAACTTTTTGGTTTTCAATCAAGGCATTGAGAAAACCCACCATGCGCGAAGTATCGGCGGCAAAGTTTTGACGCTCGCTGTATGAAAGATATTGCGTGCCGCAGATGAGGATGAGCAACAGCAGCGCAATAATGCTCAGGTCGCGGTATTTGGTGTCCATGCGGTGGCGCAGGTATTGCGATACGGCGAGCAGGAGGATGACGAGGGCGGCGAAAATCAGGATATATTTCAAGTAGTCGTGGAAATACATATGATTTTCAAGATAAAAGTGAGAAAAGAATTTCATGGTATTTGATAAATTTGGGAAGGGTAATAAGGCCGTCTGAAACTTACATTTCAGACGGCCTTGTCTATTAAACAAGGATTTTGCGTCAAGGTTTCGGATAAAGCATACATGGCGCTTCCCGAAGTAGTATCAGTTGATAAATCCGTCGTCCTTCATTTTCTTTTCGGAAAAATACTGGCTGATGACCAGTAAGCTGGCCAGAATAATAATGAAAAGACCTGCCATGGTCAGGGTGATTTTGAGAAACATATCGGCATCGATGAAGGAAAACCAAAGTTGCAAAATCAAGAGCAACACCCAGCTGACGAACAATCCGAGACAGGCATAGACGCCGAGTTTAAACATGTTCTTTTTCCAAAATGACGACGTAGGCTTCACGCACGAAAAACAGCAGCATGCGGCGCTGATCTTTTTCCATGGTAACGACCTTCCATCCTTGCGAAGCGTGGCTGTTGAGGAAATCGCTGAATTTGACCGGATTGATTTTGGCGCTGCCGAAAACCAAACTGGAAAGCAGGTTCTCTTGATAAATGACGGCTTTATATTCTTTCATTTTATTCCTTTGAAAAATAAGGGGGCTTTAAAGCCCCCTGATTCTACTCCTTATTATTCAACTGCGGTAATACAGAGCCTTCGCCCAATGCCAACAAACCGCTTTGCGAGTAAATACCCAGTTTGGCGCGGGTGTCGGTGATGTCGAGGTTGCGCATGGTCAGTTGGCCGATGCGGTCGAGCGGTGTGAACGCTGCGTCTTCGACTTTTTCCATGCTCAGGCGTTCCGGTTGGTAGGTCAGGTTAGGCGATTCGGTGTTCAGAATCGAGTAGTCGTTGCCGCGGCGCAATTCGAGGGTGACTTCGCCGGTAATGGCTTTGGCAACCCAGCGTTGGGCGGTTTCGCGCAACATGAGGGCTTGGCTGTCAAACCAGCGGCCTTGGTAGAGCAGGCGGCCGAGGCGCAGGCCGTTGATGCGGTATTGTTCGATGGTGTCTTCGTTGTGGATGCCGGTAACCAAACGCTCGTAGGCGATGTGGAACAATGCCATGCCCGGGGCTTCGTAAATGCCGCGTGATTTGGCTTCGATGATGCGGTTTTCGATTTGGTCGCTCATGCCCAAGCCGTGACGGCCGCCGATGCGGTTGGCTTCGAGGAAGAGTTCGACAGGATCGGCGTATTCTTTGCCGTTTAGTGCAACCGGCACGCCTTCTTCAAAGCGTACGCTGACTTCTTCGGGTTTAACTTCGACGTTTTCGTCCCAGAAGGCAACGCCCATGATGGGCTTAACGATTTTGATGCCGCTGTTGAGGAATTCCAAGTCTTTGGCTTCGTGGGTGGCACCCAGCATGTTGGAGTCGGTAGAGTAGGCTTTTTCAACCGACATTTTGTAGTTGAAGCCGTTGGCAATCAGAAATTCGCTCATTTCGTGGCGGCCGCCGAGTTCGTCGATAAATTGTTGGTCGAGCCAAGGTTTGTAGATTTTCAGCGCGGGATTGGTCAAGAGGCCGTAGCGGTAGAAACGCTCGATGTCGTTGCCTTTGTAGGTACTGCCATCGCCCCAGATATTCACATCGTCTTCTTTCATGGCGGAAACGAGCATGGTGCCGGTCACGGCGCGGCCCAGAGGCGTGGTGTTGAAGTAGGCGATGCCACCGGTGGAAACGTGGAACGCGCCGCATTGGATGGCGGCGATGCCTTCGTGTGCCAGTTGTGCGCGGCAATCAATCAGGCGGGCGTTTTCTGCGCCGTATTCCATCGCTTTTTTAGGAATGGCGTTGTAATCGTCTTCGTCAGGTTGGCCGAGGTTGGCGGTGTAGGCATAAGGCAGCGCGCCTTTGAGTTTCATCCACAACAGTGCGGCAGAGGTATCAAGACCGCCGGAGAAGGCGATGCCGACTTTTTGACCGATGGGGAGATTTTGTAAAATGGTATGGTTTTGGCTCATTGGGATTTCTCCAGACTTGAAAAGTTGAAACCATTATCTTATAAATGGAATACATTGTCAGCAATTAGGCCGTCTGAATGTTCGGAGGGCCGTATTAAAGAAACCTCATCATGAACGCTTTTAACCTCATCATCATCGGAGACGAAATCCTGCACAGCAGCCGTCAAGACAAGCATTTCGCCTTTTTCAAATCCCTGCTCGAATCCAAAGGGCTGAAGCTCAATCAGGTGCAATATCTACCCGACGAACCCGATTTACTGGTCAGGCAACTGCGCCGCAGCTTTTCAGACGGCATACCGACGTTTGTTACCGGCGGCATCGGTGCCACGCCCGACGACCACACGCGTCAAGCCGCGGCTGCTGCTTTGGATTTGCCCGTCGTCCGCCATCCTGAAGCCGCCAAGTTTATCGAAGGCGTGACCCGGAAACGCGGCGAGCCGCTTGATTCGCCGGAACACGCCCAACGCCTGAAAATGGCAGATTTTCCCGAAGGCGCGGAATTGGTGCCCAATCCGTTTAACAACATCGCCGGATTTTCTATCCGCGAGCATTATTTCTTCCCTGGTTTCCCTGTGATGGCGCACCCGATGGCCGAATGGGTTTTGAATACTTATTATGCCGACCGTTTCAACCAAACCGAATGCGGTAGCCGCAGCGTGTATGTGTTCAACCAACCCGAATCGCGCATTACGCCGATTATGGAACATCTTGAGCGTACCTACGCCGGTATCCGTTCGTACAGCCTGCCCACCGTGGGCCGTACCGATTCAGACGGCCATTATACTCCGCCGCATATCGAGTTCGGCATCAAAGCGGAAGGCGAGGCCTGCCGCTTGCTGGATGCGGCGTGGGAAGATGCGTTGCAGGGTTTGCAGGCGATTGGCGCGACTTTGAAAGAAACGGTGGAATAATGCACTTGTCTCCGGCCCAAGCCAAACGCGCACTGGCTTTCGCTTCTTTGCTGTTTTTGCCGCCGACCCTCATCATCGGCATTTGGCTGGCGCAATATGGCGGCTTTGCTTTTGAGCCGCCGCTGATGCACGCCATCCATGCCCATGCGGGCACATGTTTTGACCCGATTGCCACTGTGTTGCACTATCTGGGCAAAACCGCGATTGCCGTGCCGCTGATCGGCGCAGTCGCCGCAGCCCTGTATTTTGCCGATAAGAAGCGCGAGGCACTGTTTTGCGTGTTGGCGGCATTGGTGCCGACTTTGAATATGCTGATTGTGAAGGTTTGGTTTGCCCGCGAACGTCCGCTGCTTTGGCCGCGCCTAATTGAAGAGAGCAATTTTTCCTTCCCCAGCGGCCACAGTACGTTTTCCGCCGCCATTGCCGTCATGCTGATATTGCTTTGCCGCCGCACGCGCTACCGCCGCGCCGCTTGGATAGGCGGTATTTCCTTTGCCCTGTTGACCGGGTTTTCGCGCATTTATTTGGGCGTGCATTATCCCACCGACGTTTGGGCAGGTTGGACAAACGGCACGCTGACTGCCTTGCTGGTGTATATGCTCATCTTCAGGCCGTCTGAAAAATAGAAGAAATAAATCATGAATACACGTTCACCCAACACGCCTTATTGGCTCAGAAACGGCCATGCCGACACCCTGTTTGCCAAGCTGCTGCAAGGCAAGGCGCCCGACTACCGCCGCGAGCTTCTGCCCGACAGCACCGGCAAAACCCAAGTTGCCTACGATTTTGTCGACAGCGCCGACCCCGATGCGCCGTTAGTGGTTTTGTTCCACGGACTGGAAGGCAGCAGCGAGAGCCATTACGCGGTCGAATTGATGAAAGCCGTACAGCAGCGCGGTTGGAACGGCGTGGTTGCCCATTTCCGCAGTTGCGGCGGCATAGCAAACACCGCACCTGTGTTCTACCATCTCGGCGATACGCCCGAAATCGCCTTTATGCTCAACACGCTGGCACAACGCTATTCAACCATCTACGCCGTCGGCGTTTCTTTGGGGGGCAATGCCTTGGCCAAATATTTGGGCGAGCAGGGCAGCAATGCCGTTCCGCGCGCTTCTGCCGTCGTTTCCGCGCCGGTTGATGCCGTGGCGGCCGGTACGCGTTTTGACCAAGGCATGACGCGCTTGATTTACACGCGCTATTTTTTAAATTCACTGTTGCCGAAAGCCCGAGCGATTCCCCGGTTTCAGACGGCCTTAAGCCAGCAAAACTGCAAAACGCTTGGCGATTTTGACGACCGCTTTACCGCGCCGCTACACGGTTTTGCCGACCGCCACGATTACTACCGCCGCAATTCCTGCAAGCCGTTCCTGAAAGGCGTGGATACGCCGTTGCTGTTGCTTAATGCCGTCAACGACCCTTTCCTGCCGCCGGAAGCCCTGCCGACCTGGCGGGACGTGTCCTCGGCTGTTACGCTGCTGCAACCGGCATACGGCGGTCATGTCGGCTTTGTCAGCAGTGATCAAGGCCGTCTGAATCTGCAATGGCTGCCGCAAACCGTGTTGGACTATTTCAAACAGTATCAGCCGTAAATGAAAAAGGGTATGTATGCAGACATGCCCTCAGGGTGTAGAAAGTAAAAAGGCCGTCTGAAAAGAGTTTCAGACGGCCTTTTGAATAGCTTGATTATTTGCCTTTGTCGGCTTTGGCTTCTTTTTTCAGAGAAGCGTACAACTCAGGGTCGCGGTTTTTCAGTAAGGACGCAACGGCCAAGTCGTCACGGTTTACTTTAGCCAAATCTACGCGCTCGATGTGTACCAAACGCAGCAATTCGCGTACAGGTTTAGGCATGTTGCGGCCTGATTCGTAACGGGAACCACCGGATTGAGTCACACCAATGCGACTCCAGAAGTCCATTTGGTTCAGGCCGAGTTTTTTACGGATATCGCGGATATTTTCAATTTTTTCGAACGATTTCATGAATCTTCCTTATTGTGGTATTTAGTGTATGCCATTAGGCATAAAAAAGGTCTGCAAGAATGCCGGCATCCTTTTCCCTATTGTTTTTTGGGGTGATATGTGGGCGTATTGCAAATGGCTGATCTAGATAATTAGACAGTATATTCGAAAGAAGTTTTCTGCTGTCTGCCATAATTTGTGTAAATATTTCTTAATTCATTATTTCAGTAAAATTTTGTTATATAAATCATTAAATTATGCGTTTATCTTAGATATGGCATAAGCAAATTTTTACATAATTAAACAATTCAATATGGGTAAAAACTTAATTTCGAGTTTTTATTCGGTTTTCTGGATTGAGAATGCGAATAAATTTTAGGCCTTCTGAATCTATGTTTTCAGACGGCCTGAAGGTTTTTTCAAGGTTAAGGCTTACCGCTGGCAGGGCTGATGGTAAGGATTTCGTAGCCGGTTTCGGTAACCAAAACTTCGTGTTCCCACTGGGCGGAGAGTGAGCGGTCTTTGGTGACCACTGTCCAACCGTCGTTCAGGATGCGCAGATGGCGTTTTCCTTGGTTGATCATCGGCTCGATGGTGAAAATCATGCCCGGTTTGAGGACGAGGCCCTCACCTTTGCGGCCGTAGTGAACCACTTGCGGCGCTTCGTGGAAGCCGCGGCCGATGCCGTGTCCGCAGAATTCCTGTACGACGGAGTAGCCGGCATTTTCGGCAACCTGTTGGCAGGCATAGCCGACATCGCCGAGGGTGGCGCCGGGTTTGACCGCTTCGATACCCGCCATCATGGAGGCGTGGGTCACGTCGATCAGGCGTTGGGCAATCGGGGAGACTTTGCCGACGGTAAACATACGGCTGGAGTCGCCGTGGAAACCGTCTTTTTTAATGGTCAGGTCGATGTTGACGATGTCGCCTTCTTTCAGCGGCTTGTCATCGGGAATGCCGTGGCAGATAACGTGGTTGACGGAGGTGCAGCAGGATTTCGGATAGGGCGGGTTGCCGTAGTTGAGGGGGGCTGGATAACCGCCTTGAACGTTGACGTGGTAGTCGTAAACGAGTTTGTCGATTTCGTTGGTGGTTACGCCGGGTTTGACGAATTGGCCGATGTAATCGAGGGCTTCGGCGACCAAGCGGCCGAGTTCGCGCATTTTTTCGATTTCTTCGGGGGTTTTGATGATGACTTTGTCCATGAGGTTTCCTTCTTGTTTCAGACGGCATGGAGGCCGTCTGAACGGGACGGGTGTGCCGTCTGTTTAAAACAGGTTGTCGAGATTGTCTTTATTGCGCGGTTTGGTTTGTGGTTTGGCCTCAGGTTCGGCTTTCGGAGTCGGTTTGGACTCGGGGGCTTTGGCTTTTGCCGGTTTGTTTTCTACCGCTTGTGCGGCAGGTTTGCTGTCTGCGGCTTTGTTTGCTACCGGCTGGCTGTCTGCTTGAGGTTTGTTTGGAGCGGCAGAATTGCTGTTGTCGGATGGTGTGTTTTCTGATTTGTCGGCTTCAGCGCGTTTGTTTTCTGTGCGTTTGCTGCGGTGTGTAGTGGGGCGGTCGTTTTTTGCACCTTCTTCGGCGTTGTCGCTTTTTTCGGTTT
This sequence comes from Neisseria sp. HMSC064D07, assembly GCF_001837185.1. NCBI lineage: Bacteria > Pseudomonadati > Pseudomonadota > Betaproteobacteria > Neisseriales > Neisseriaceae > Neisseria > Neisseria sp. HMSC064D07. The sequence goes on from NZ_KV831653.1 coordinate 85,814, forward strand.
GGGGAACAATCGGGTTGCCGGAGGCGGTTTTTGCGTCGCTGTCTTTGGTAGGCTGAACGGTTTCAGGTTCGACTGCGCCGTTGGGACGCCAAACTTCAATGCGTGTGTCGTTTTGTTCGGCCGGATTTTTTGCAGGCAGGTCGGTTTTGCCGGAGTTTAGGGTGCTGAATACGCCGGCGACAAGGGCGGCGACGGCGACGAAGCTGACAAGGAAGAATGCGCGGACTAAGTGTTTGGGTTTAAGTTGGAAAGGGGCTTTATTATTTTTTGACATGATGGGTCAGGTAATAGTTGGTGGGATGGCCGTCTGAATGTTCAGACGGCCCTGAATTGCCTGTGAATCAGTTGGCAACGTAGTTTTGATAGAGGGTAACGACTTTTTGTACGCCGACGGTCGTGCTGACTTTTTGGGTCACGCGGGCTTGCTCGTCGGGCGTGAGGATACCCATGACATAGGTCACGTTGCCGTAAGTTACGATTTTGACACGCGCCTGGGTGGCCGGGCTGAGGCCCAACAGGGCGGCGCGGACTTTGGATGTGCCCCAGGTGTCGTTGGTCACGTCGCCGAGCGAACGCGCTTGCGAGGCGACGGTAATGTAGTTGTACACGCCTTCTGCGGCTTGTTCGGAACGGGCGATGCGTTCAACAAATTGTTTTTCGCCTTCGGTGGCTACTTGGCCGAGCAGGAGCAGGTGGCGGTTGTAACCGACAACGTTCAGTTTGGGTTTGTAGCCTTCGACTTGGTTGTTTTGGCGCAGGTAGGAGCGTGCGGTGGTTTCGACGCGCAAGGCCATAACGTTGTCGTCGGTTTGCGCGCCTGTGGTGCGGCGGTCGACGGCGGATTTGGTGCCGACGGCTGCACCGCCGATCAGTGCGCCGACGCAGCCGCTCAGACTCAGGCTCAAGAGGGTCGCTGTCAGAACGGGGAGGGCGTAGCGTTTGATGTTCTTCATATCCTTTTCCTTGGGTATGGACGGGTGGGCGTTCAGACGGCCTTTAAGGGATGGGCCGTCTGAAAAGAAAGGGTTACATGCCTTCAAGCAGGGCGGAGTCGATACAGTCGCACATGGCGTGTATCAGCAGGATATGGTTTTCCTGAATGCGGGCGGTGCGCGGATAAGGGACGTTGAGCAAAACGTCGGTATCTTTGAGCATGGCGGCGATTTTGCCGCCGTCGCGTCCGGTCATGGCAATGACGTGCATGTCGCGTTCGTGTGCCGCTTTGATGGCTTCGATGACGTTGGCGGAATTGCCGGAGGTGGAGATGCCGACCAATACGTCGCCGGCACGTCCGAGCGCGCGCACTTGTTTGCTGAATACGTGGTCGAAACCGTAGTCGTTGCCGATGGCGGTCAGGGCGGAAGTGTCCGTCGTCAGCGCGACAGCAGCCAATTCCATACGTTCTTTTTCAAAACGGCCGGTCATTTCGGCGGCGAAGTGTTGCGCGTCGGCAGCCGAACCGCCGTTGCCGCAGGCCAGGATTTTGCCGTCGTTCATCAGGCATTGCAGCATCAGCTCGGCGGCCTGTGCGGTCGGCTCGACCAGTACTTTTTCAGCTTCCTGCTTGGCGCGGATGCTCTCGGCAAAATGTGCGGAAACGCGTTCTTGTAATGTTGTCATGAGGTTAACCTGTAATATTTTGAATCCATTCGGGCGGGCCGTCGCCCTCGATCAGTACCGCGTCCAGGCGGCAGGGCGCATGGTTTAACCCGTGCTTTTGCAGATAATACTCTACACTTCGTTGCAATTTCAATAATTTGGACGGTGAGATGCTGTATGCGGCACCACCGAAACCTCGGTTTTTGCGGTATTTTACTTCAACAAACACAATCGTACCGCCGTTTTTGACGATTAAATCGATTTCGCCGTAGGCGCAATGCCAGTTCCGTGCCAGCAGCGAGCAGCCTTTGCCCAGCAGGAACGCCAGTGCCGCATCTTCGGCCGCCGCCCCCTGTTTGTGGTTTAAGCGCATGAAAAGTTTACCCGTTATATAATTATTGTTTTTAAAGAGACGCCGTTTCAGACGGCCTTGAATCTATGTACACAAAACACCTGCAAAAAGCCGTCGACAGCATCGAAAAACAGACATTATACGTTGTCGCCACACCCATCGGCAATTTAGCCGACATAACGCTGCGCGCGCTGGCCGTGCTGCAAAAGGCCGATATAATCTGCGCCGAGGACACCCGTGTTACCGCCCAGCTTTTGAGTGCGTACGGCATTCAGGGCAAACTTGTGAGCGTGCGCGAACACAACGAGCAGCAAATGGCCGACAAAATCATCGCCCATCTTTCAGACGGCCTGAGCGTCGCCCAAGTTTCGGATGCGGGTACGCCAGCGGTGTGCGATCCGGGTGCGAAACTTGTCGCCCGCGTGCGCGAAGCCGGATTTAAAGTGGTGCCTGTGGTCGGCGCAAGCGCGGTCATGGGGGCGTTGAGCGTGGCCGGTGTGACGGAATCCGATTTTTACTTCAACGGTTTCCTGCCGCCTAAGGCCGGCGAACGCCAAAAGCTGATGGCCAAATGGGCGGAAGCCGATTTTCCGATTGTGATGTTTGAAACGCCGCACCGTATCGAAGCAAGCCTTGCGGATATGGCCGCGCAGTTCCCCGAACGCCGTTTGACTTTGGCGCGCGAAATCACCAAAACGTTTGAAACCTTCCTCAGCGGCACGGTTGCCGAAATCCAAGCCGCCCTTAAAAACGACAGCAACCAAACGCGCGGTGAGATGGTGCTAGTGTTGCACCCTGCGGTAAAAGAGAAACACAGCGATTTGTCTGAAGCAGCACAAAACACCATGAAAATCCTTGCGGCCGAGTTGCCGACCAAACAAGCCGCCGAGCTTGCCGCCAAGATTACCGGCGAGAATAAAAAGGCGCTGTATGATTTGGCTTTGGAATGGAAAAAGCAGGGATAATGGCTGATTGGCAAACCATATATCAAAGGCCGTCTGAACAATGGATTTCAGACGGCCTTTTTTGATTGGATTTTAGAGGATTTCAAATTGATCCGATAGGTTCAATACGCTTCTAAGTTTGCGTTTCAGACGGCCTTAATGTTTGGCAAACCTGTTTTAACGCTGCCATGCGTTGCGCAAATATTCGATGCTGTCGGTCAGGGCGTAAAACGGGGCGTTGCCGTGATTGGCGTTGGGGTAGAGGGTAAAGCGGACGTCTGCGCCGAGGTGGTGCAAAGTGCCGCCAAGGATTTTGGCTTGTGCAACCATGCCGCGGCTGGTTTGGTCGGGGCGGTTGTTTCTGCCTTCATGTTCTCCTGCACCGAGGCGGATGCCGATTCCTTGCGGCAATGTGCCGGGCAGCCAATCGAGTACGCGGCGGTCTTGCCACCAGATAGACGGCGACACCAGCAAATAATGGCGGAAGCGTTCGGGGTGGGTGAACAGGGAATAGAGGCCGTACAAGGCGCCGAACGAATGGCCGAAGACGGCTTGGTTTTGGGTATCGATGCGGTATTTGCTGTCGAGCAGGGCGGAGAGTTCGTCATCGATAAAGCGGCTGAAGCGGTCGGCTTGGCCGTATTGTTTGCGTTCGGATTCGGGCGCGTTGTCGGGCAGCGGTGGCGTGTAGTCGAGTGCGCGTTGGCTTAAGTCGCGGATGGTGCCGCCGGTGTAGCCGATGCCGACAATCAGACAGGCGGCATGGCTTTTGGTGATGGGGTTGATGAGCAGGGATTGCGCCATATTGAGGATGGCAGGGAAAAAGGCATCCCCGTCAAGAATATACAGCACGGGATAGCCACCTGCAGGACGCTCGCCGAGAGCCGCGGTTTGAATGCGGTAGGTGCGGCCGGTGTGGGCGGAAGTAAGGGCGGTTTCTTCGGCTTGCAGCAGGGTGGCGGCTTGCCAGTTAGGACGGATGGACATGATGGGGTGCTTTAATCAGTGGGTTGCTTAAGGGAAAAGGCCGTCTGAACAATGGTTTTCAGACGGCCTTATTGTACGGATTTCTGCCTTTTTAACAATACGCGCGATTAGCGTACGTCAACGTAGGAGCTGCTGTGCAGTTCGCGCAGGAGGTTGGTGGTCGCCTGTTGCGCTTTTTGTTGGGACAGGTATTGGCGGACGGCGTTTTGTTGGCGCTCTTCAGGCGTACCTGCTTCGCGGACGTCGTTCAGCTTGATGATGTGCCAGCCGAATTGGGTGCGGACAGGGGCGCTGATTTGGCCGGGTTTGAGTTTGTGGACGGCTTCTTCAAATGGGGCAACCATCATGCCGTCGGCAAACCAGCCCAAGTCGCCGCCGTTGCCGGCGCTGCTGTCTTGCGAGTATTGGCGTGCCAAACCGCCGAAATCTGCGCCGCTGCGGGCTTGTGAGTAGATTTTGCGGATGGTGCTTTCTGCGCCGACGGCGGCATTGTCGTTGTCGGCTTTAATGAGGATGTGTTGGGCATGGTATTGGCGCACAGGGTCTGCTTCAGGCAGGGTGACGCCTTGTTGTTTGGCCTGCTCGATGTAGCGTGCCACTTCGGAGTCGCTCACGCGGCTGTTTTGCATGATGGCTTGTTGGCGCACTTTTTCAACAATAATGCTGTCGGCGATGTCTTGACGGACGGAGGCAGACGGATTTTTGATGTTGGGGTTGTGCGCGATAACGGCTTCGATTTCGCTATTGGTCGCTTGGATGTTGCGGCGTTTGCCGGCTTGGAGGATCAGGGATTGGTTGATCATTTGTGCCAAAACCTGTTGGCGCAGCTCGTTGGCGTCCATTTGTGTGCCTTTTGGCATGGTTTGACGCGCTTGTGCTACGGCTTGCGCTACTTGGCGGTGGGTAATGACTTCGTTGTCGACAACCGCGGCAATGCCGTCTGAAAGATGTACGCCGCTTTGTACGGCAGGTATGGTGGTGGCGCTGACGGCAGCTGCTTTGTCTGCGCGCGCTTTGCCTGCTTTGGCTTTAGGGGCGGCGTGTGCGCCTACTGCGAGAGTGAGTGCGGCGACGAGAATCAGGGGTTTGAAGTTCATTGTTTGACTACCTCGTTGGTTTTGCTGTAACCGGGGATGGCTAAGCGGAGTTTTTCGAATGGGTTGTTGCCGATATTGCTCAAGTCTTTGAGTTGTAGGTTGAAGAATACGGCGTTTTTGTGGCTGTTTTCGCCGGTAACATAGCGTTGGCCGACCAAGCTTGCGCTCCAGCAGCCGCAGTTGCTTTTGTATTCTGCACCGATGAGCATTTCCAGCGGTTTTTTGGCTTCGATTTCGTAGTTGTAACGGGCAACGGCGTACAGGTTTTTACTCAACGGCCATTGGGCGGCAAGGTCGATTTGGCTGAGCCTGTCGTAGAAATAGTCGCCGTTGACTTGCAGATAGATGCGCTCGTTGCGTCCGTATTTGTAGCGCGCGCTTAAGACTTTGCCGGGTTCGGGGTTGTAGGCAATCCCTGCGGCGTAGCTTTCGGCACGGCTTTGGTTTTGGTTGTAGTGGATGTCCAAGTCGATGCGGATGCTCGGGGTAATGTTGCCGTGTGCAAAGGCTACCCAGTCGGATTGGCTGCGCGGATAATTGCTGACGTTGCCGTCAGGCAGGACGTTGTCTTTTTTGAAATAAAACTTCTGGCCGATGCCTGCACGGAAGAGTTCCGCACCGGTGTTGGGGCTGAGGATACGGCTTTGTGTGGCCAGCGTCAGGCTGTTGGCCGAATTGATGCGGTCGTTGCCTGAATACAGGTTTTCGCGGAACAGCTGCGAGTAGCTAAAGCTGTTTTCGGAGCTGTCGAAATTAGGCAGGTCGTTTTGGGATTTGGTCGGAATGTAGTTGTAAAACAGGCGCGGTTCAAGCGTTTGCAGGTATTCTCCGCCGAAGAGTCGGGCCCTGCGCTCGAAAGTCAGGCCGCTGTCGACGTTGATAATCGGCAGGACACGGCTGACATTGCGGCCGCTTTGACCGTTGAAGCTGTTGAGGCTGTAATAAGTGGCATGTACGCCGACTTTAGGCCGGATGTAGCCCCATTGGTTGTGGAAGTCCCATTTGACGCTCGGGTAGAGTACCACGCGGCTGCCGTCTTGCTTGGTGTCGTGGTCAAAGTGGGTGAATTGGCCTAATACGTTGAGCTGAGCCTTGCCGATATGGCTTTGCCAACGGCCGGTCAGGCGGGGCATGATGGCATAAGGCTCGTCTTTATAACCGTCTTGGTTGGCCAGCGTTTGATATTTTTGTACGCGCAACGAGCCGTCGAAGCTGCCGCCCAACAGTTTGTCGCTGTAATTGAGCCATGCCTGACGGTCGAGGTTGACGTTGCGCGCGATGTCTTCGCGGCCGTAGAAGTCGCGGTAGTAATCGTTGTCGGAAACTTGGTTGTAGTTGATACCGCCGCTGATTTTGCTGTTCAGCTGCTGCTGGTGTTTCCATTTGAACTGGTAGCGGTTGTTGTGGACGCTTTTTTGGTCGTTCGGCATCCAGTCGCCATCGACTTCGCCGCTGTAATTCGGTTGCAGATAACGGACTTGGCCGCCCAGTTGCACGCCGCGTTTGCTGATGATGCCCGGGCGGATGGTGGCATCCAAATTCGGCGCAAGGTTGAAATAGTAGGGCAGGCTCAGATCAAGGCCGTCTGAACCTGTGGCAATGGTCGGAACGAGCAGGCCGCTTTTGCGGTTGCCGTTGATGGGGAAGTCCGCCCAAGGCGTGTAGAGGACAGGGACGCCGCCGAATACGAGCGAAGCGTGTTTGGCCACGCCGATACCTGTCGATTCATCGGCTTCAATGCTTTGCGCTTGGATATACCAGCTGGCATCGCCGGGCGAACAGGTGTTGAATTTGGTGTTGATGAGTTTGTAGAGGCCTTTGCCTTTGAGTTCGGCTTTTTCGCTGACACTTTGAAGGCGGCGGCCGCCTTGTTCGGTATTGAGGCGTACGGCAGTGCCGGAACCGGTTTGGTCTTTGAGGTTGTAAACCAATTGGTCGCCGGATACGGTCGAACCGTTTTGATACAGGGTAAAACGGTCGCCGGCGGTAATGGTATCGGTGGCTTGGTCGTATTGCGCCCAATCGGCGTTGAGAACGTCGGCATTGCGCTCGACAATAACGTCGCCTTCGGCACGGACGCCGACCTGGGTCTGACCTTCTATTTTATCGGCGTTAACGCGGGTGTAGTCGGCGGGCAGGGCAGGCTCGCCGCTGCGTTTTATTTCGGCAGTTTCGGCCGGCTTGGTATCTTCGTGGTCGCAAAACAGGCAAGTGCTGCCCAAGGAAAGCGGATCGGCTTCGCTTTGGCTGGTTTTTGCCGGTTTGGATGAGGCGGCGTGGGCAGGGGTATAGTCTTCCGCCTGCGGAACAGAAGCATCTTCCGCGCGCACGGCTGTTGCGCCAAAGCCCATAATTAAGGCGAGTACCAAGGGTTTGAGTGAAAATAAACGAGCCAAAATCGCCCCTTAAATCGGTTTGCCAGTTAGAATAGCGGTTATTGTAACCTGAAATTCTGCGATACCGCTATGCAACGACAAACCGAATTACAAAACTGGCTGGAGTCTGTTTACCCGAACCAGCCGTTCGAATTGAGCTTTGCGGCAGCCGATGCCGACTTCCGCCGTTATTTCCGTGCGACGTTTTCAGACGGCCAGACCGTTATCTGTATGGATGCGCCTCCTGAGAAGATGAGTGTTGCGCCGTATTTGAAAGTGCAAAAACTGTTTAACATGGTCAATGTGCCGCAAGTGCTTCATGTGGATGAAGCGTTGGGCTTTATGGTATTGAACGATTTGGGCAATACCACATTCCTGACCGCCATGAATCAGGAAAACAGTGAAACCGCCCATAAAGCCCTGCTGCTCGAAGCCATCGACGAACTGATCGAACTGCAAAAAGCCAGCCAACCCGGCAAACTACCGGAATACGACCGCGAAGTCATGCTGCGCGAGATTAATTTATTCCCCGAATGGTTTGTGGCCAAAGAATTGGGCCGCGAGCTGACCTTCAAGCAACGCCAGTTGTGGCAGCAAACCGTCGATACGCTGTTGCCGCCCCTATTGGCTCAGCCCAAAGTGTATGTCCACCGCGACTTTATCGTCCGCAATCTGATGCTGGCAAAAGGCCGCCCGGGCGTGTTGGACTTCCAAGACGCGCTTTACGGCCCGATTTCCTATGATTTGGTGTCGCTGCTGCGCGATGCATTTATCGAATGGGAAGAAGAATTTGTATTGGACTTGGTCATCCGTTACTGGGAAAAAGCACGCGCTGCCCAGCTGCCTGTACCTGCCGAGTTTGACGAGTTCTACCGCTGGTTTGAATGGATGGGTGTACAACGCCATTTGAAAGTGGCCGGTATTTTTGCCCGCCTGTACTACCGCGACGGCAAAGACAAATACCGTCCTGAAATTCCGCGCTTCTTGAACTATTTGCGCCGCGTATCCCGCCGTTACAACGATTTGGCGCCGCTCTATGCGTTGCTGGTCGAATTGGTCGGCGATGACGAATTGGAAACAGGCTATACCTTCTAAGCTTGGTTTTTTAAGATTTGATTCCACTTTTCAGACGGCCTGATCAACAAAAGGCCGTCTGAAACCTTTACAGAACACATAAACATGACTTACATGATTTACCCCAAAACCTACGACGTGATTGTCGTCGGTGGCGGCCATGCAGGTACCGAAGCCGCGCTTGCCGCCGCACGCATGGGTGCGCAAACCCTGCTGCTCTCACACAACATCGAAACCCTCGGCCAAATGTCGTGCAATCCCTCCATCGGCGGTATCGGCAAGGGCCACCTCGTGCGCGAACTCGACGCATTGGGCGGCGCGATGGCGTTGGCCACCGATAAATCCGGTATCCAGTTCCGCCGCTTGAACGCCAGCAAAGGTGCGGCAGTGCGAGCCACGCGTGCGCAGGCTGACCGTATCCTATATAAAGCCGCCATCCGCGAAATGTTGGAAAACCAAGAAAACCTCGACCTTTTCCAACAAGCCGTCGAAGACGTAACACTCGACGGCGAACGCATCAGCGGCGTGGTTACCGCGATGGGTGTGGAGTTTAAAGCACGCGCCGTCGTGTTGACCGCCGGCACGTTTTTGTCCGGCAAAATCCATATCGGTTTGGAAAACTACGAAGGCGGCCGCGCCGGCGATCCAGCCGCCAAATCCTTGGGTGGCCGTTTGCGCGAATTGAACCTGCCTCAAGGCCGTCTGAAAACCGGCACGCCTCCGCGTATCGACGGACGCACGATTGATTTCTCCCAACTGACCGAACAGCCCGGCGACACACCCGTTCCCGTAATGTCCGTACGCGGCAGCACCGATATGCACCCGCGCCAAGTGTCTTGCTGGATTACGCATACCAACACGCAAACCCACGACATCATCCGCTCAGGCTTCGACCGCAGCCCGATGTTTACCGGCAAAATCGAAGGCGTGGGTCCGCGTTATTGTCCGTCTATCGAAGACAAAATCAACCGCTTCGCCGACAAAGACAGCCATCAGATTTTCCTCGAACCCGAAGGCCTGACCACGCACGAATACTATCCTAACGGTATCTCCACCAGCCTGCCGTTCGACATCCAAATCGCCCTTGTGCGCAGCATGAAAGGCCTTGAAAACGCCCATATCCTGCGCCCCGGCTACGCCATCGAATACGACTATTTCGATCCGCGCAACCTCAAAGCCAGCCTCGAAACCAAAACCATCCAAGGCCTCTTCTTCGCCGGACAAATCAACGGCACCACCGGTTACGAAGAAGCCGCCGCACAAGGCCTGCTCGCAGGCGCAAACGCCGTGCAATACGTCCGCGAACAAGACCCGCTCCTGTTGCGCCGCGAACAAGCCTATCTCGGCGTATTGGTGGACGACCTCATTACCAAAGGCGTGAACGAGCCCTACCGAATGTTCACCAGCCGTGCCGAATACCGCCTGCAACTCAGGGAAGACAACGCCGACATGCGCCTGACCGAAGACGGCTACAAAATCGGCTTGGTGGGTGAAGAACAATGGCGCATGTTTAACGAAAAACGCGAAGCCATCGAGCGCGAAATCCAACGTTTGAAAACAACGTGGTACACACCGCAAAAACTCGCCGAAGAAGAGCAGCTGCGCGTATTCGGCCAAAAACTCAGCCGCGAAGCCAACCTGCACGACCTCCTGCGCCGTCCGAACCTCGACTACGCCGCACTGATGACCCTGCCCGACGCCCAACCTGAAACCGCACTTGCCGACAGCGTGGTCGAACAAGTCGAAATCCAAGTCAAATACCAAGGCTATATCGACCGCCAAAACGAAGAAATCGACAGCCGCCGCGACATCGAAACCTTAAAGCTGCCAGAGGATATCGATTACAGCAAAGTCAAAGGTTTGTCGGCAGAAGTGCAGCAAAAGCTCAACCAGCACAAACCCGAAACCGTCGGCCAAGCCAGCCGCATTTCCGGCGTCACGCCTGCCGCCGTCGCATTGCTGATGGTGCATTTGAAACGCGGGTTTAAAGATGCTAAGTAAGGTTTAATCCGAATAAAGGCCGTCTGAAACTTTCAGACGGCCTTTTTGAATTTAAAAGAACAAAAACATAAAAACTGATGACAGAGTAAAATACGTTACACAAAACCTATGACAGACAAAGGGATAATATGGAAACTCAATCTTTAGAAAAAACTTTTGCTACACATGATGAATTTAACCGTAAGCCGATAGCCGAGAACATCATCAGGCTGTTGACATCGCCCATCGACCTTTCTCCTATGGTTATCGACGGTGGTTGGGGAATGGGCAAAACCGAATTTTGCCAAAAACTGATTCGGCTCATGCAGCAGCAACATCCCGATTATCAGCCCGTCTATATCGATGCCTTCCGTTCAGACCACAGCGGAGAGCCTCTGCTGGCATTGCTTGCCGAAATCATTAAAGCATGTACGCCTGAAGATACTGGCGATCAGCCGTCTGAACAGCGCAAAAATATTACGAGGAAAGTCGCGAAAGCCGCAGGATTCGTGATGAAAACCGTTGCTAAGGCAGCGGTTGGTCATGTTCTAAAGCAAAATACAGACGATTTGGCAGAAGAATTCCAACAGATAATGAATGACGGCCAAGATGCAGACAGTTTGGCCGAAACCGTAACCGATGCCGCTGCCACAATCGCCAGCCATACCATCGATGCAACCGTCGAAGCCTTGCTGAAAGAGCAAATTGAAGCGGAAAAAAATCTGGAAACGCTCAAAGCCTGCCTGAAAGAATTGGCAGCGGACAAACCGATTATCCTGTTTATCGATGAACTTGACCGTTGTCGTCCCGACTACGCGGTTGATATGTTGGAAGTTATCAAACACGTCTTTGATGTCGAAAACGTTAAAGTTGTGTTGGTAACGAATACCAAACAACTGCGTGCGGCGATTAATCATCGGTATGGTGCGGAAGTGGATGCGCAAAAATACTTGGATAAGTTTTTAAAATATAGCTTTGCCTTGCCAGAGAAGGTTGTAGCTCGATTTGAGGAAGAGCGGGCTTTGGTTGCTATTGAATATTTCAAGCAATTGATACGAAACAGCAGTATGGCTGGTGAATTGCGAGGTTTAATTGGACAGGGAGCAATTCTGAATCTTATCAGTGATATGGTAGAGCGGAATAATTTATCGCTTAGAGAAACGGAACGATTAGTCCGATTTTTGGAGATATATCACTCTTTGAATCATGGATTTAGTGCTGAGTGGGCTATGGCTTACAGATTGTTAAGTGTGGTTGGTGTATTTGTCTTCTGCTTTTATCCGAATTTAATGGACAATATTAATAAAAATCGAACTGATGCTAGAGAATTTGCTCAATTATTTAATCTTCAATCTTGGCCAAATATGCGAAAACCTTATACAGAATACAAATATGCGGATGTTATTGCAGTGATGTTAATTTTACATAGTAAAATTGAAGACTCTCGTTTTACATTACTAGAACCTCATGATAATAACTATTGGAAAAAAGAAATAAATAAATGGTTCTTTGAAAACCGATCTTTCGGTCATTATTGTGAAATAGATGAGGTTTTATCTGTTTTGAAGAACACTTTTCAAGTTCTCAGTTTTGAACAAGAGCCACAATAAAATTAAAGGCCGTCTGAAATCCCAAAAATCAGGTTTCAGACGGCCTTTTATCATTTTAATAAACCGATAATTATCCTATCGAGGCCGTCTGAATTTCAATACGCCAAGCTCGGAGACAAAGCCGTTTAGGGGGATGTCGTGGGGTTCGGTCGGCAGTGTGTCGGTCAGTTGGCAGCCGAAGCCTACGCCCAGTGTTCGGGTTTGCAGGCGGTATTTCATGGCGGAGAGGGTGGCGTCGTAATAGCCGCCGGCTTGTCCGAGGCGGTAGCCGCGTTTGTCGATGCCAACGATGGGGACCAGCAGCAGGCTGAGTTGGTGGACGCGGATTTTTTTGCCGGTGAATTGGGGGACATGCAATTTGGCGCGGCCGCGTTTGCGTTCTTGTTTGGCACCGTCGGCAGGGTAGGGGGTGAACCACATCCGCCGCGTGTTCGGTTCGATATAGGGCAGGTAGAGTTTTGCGCCGCGTTTTTGTGCGGCACGGACAAAGCCGTCCAATCGCAATTCCTTGCCTATCGGCCAATACACGCCGATTTTCCGTCCTTTTTTGATGTAGGGCTTGAGCAGGCGGTTGATGGTTTCGGTGGCGGCGTTTCGCTCGTCTGCGCTCATTTGGGCGCGTGCGCGGCGGAACTGTTTGCGTAATGCCGATTTTTCGGGATTCCTCATTTTCAGACGGCCTTTCAGGATTGCGGTAGAATGTTGCGATTATAACGATTTTGTTAACATTCAAACAGGACGCACACGATGTGGCACATTGTCGCCATCGGCTATCTTTTTGTTGCCGTGATGTTTTCCGCCGCGCAGCCGAGTATTGCGCGCGCGTTGATTTATTTGGTTTTTTGGGCAGTGTTGCCCACTGTATTCACGGTCTTTGTCGTGACCATCCGCCGCCGCAACCGCCTGATGAAACGGCAGGAGCAGGCGGAGTTTGAAGCGGCTCGCCAAAAGGCGGTACAGACGGATGAAAAACAGGACGGAAAGGTATGAAATCCCTTTTCAGACGGCCTCTTATCCGCTATAATCCGTCAGTTTTCCATTTGGGAAACACGCTTTTATTTTTTTAAAACTTATGCCCACTTTCGCCGAAGGGTGCTTGACAATAGGCGCCGCCTATCAAGTTCTATGCGATTGAATGTGTGCTCTTTAACCCTTTCAAGGAAATAACATGTCTCAAATTACTATGCGTCAGATGATTGAAGCCGGTGTTCACTTCGGTCACCAAACCCGTTTCTGGAACCCGAAAATGGCCCAATACATTTTCGGTGCGCGCAACAAAATCCATATCGTAAACTTGGAAAAAACCCTGCCGATGTTCCAAGAGGCGCAAGAAGCCGTACGTCGTCTGGTTGCCAACAAAGGTACAGTATTGTTCGTAGGTACCAAACGCCAAGCCCGCGACATTATCCGCGAAGAAGCTACCCGTGCCGGTATGCCTTTCGTTGATTACCGCTGGTTGGGTGGTATGCTGACTAACTACAAAACCGTTAAGCAATCCATCAAACGCCTGGAAGAAAAAACTGCTGCCCTGGAAAACGCTGCTGAAGGCGGTTTCAACAAAAAAGAAATTCTGGAAATGCAACGCGATGTTGAAAAACTGGAACGTTCTTTGGGCGGTATCAAAAACATGAAAGGCCTGCCTGACGCGATTTTCGTTATCGATACCGGCTACCAAAAAGGTACTCTGGTTGAAGCTGAAAAATTGGGCATCCCTGTTATCGCCGTAGTCGATACCAACAACAGCCCTGACGGCGTGAAATACGTTATCCCTGGTAACGATGACTCCGCTAAAGCCATCCGCTTGTACTGCCGCGGCATCGCTGACGCAGTTTTGGAAGGCAAAAACCAAGCGCTGCAAGAAACTGTAGCCGCTGCCCAAGAAGCTGCTGCCGAGTAATTCGGTACACAGAAGAGGGGGCGTTATGCCCCTTTTCTCAAATCCCGTTCTGAAATCCGTTTCAGACGGCCACTATTTCCAAACACGGCAATGGCCGTGTTCCCAAAAATCTAGGAGATTCAAAATGGCAGAAATTACTGCAAAAATGGTTGCCGACCTGCGCGCCGCTACCGGCCTGGGCATGATGGAATGCAAAAAAGCCTTGGTTGAAGCTGAAGGCAACTTCGACAAAGCCGAAGAAATCCTGCGTATTAAATCTGGTGCGAAAGCCGGTAAACTGGCTGGCCGTACTGCTGCCGAAGGCGTATTGGCTTACGCGATCAACGGCAATGTCGGCGCATTGGTTGAAGTAAACTGCGAAACCGACTTCGTTGCTAAAGACGCCGGCTTCGTAGAATTTGCCAACTTCGTTGCTAAAACTGCTGCCGAGAAAAAACCGGCTTCTGTTGAAGAGCTGAGCGAACTGGTTGAAGTAGAACGCAAAGCCATCATCGCTAAATTGGGCGAGAATATGTCTGTTCGCCGCTTCCAAGTGATCGACACTGCCAACCAACTGGTTGCCTACATCCACGGTGCTTTGGCTACTGAAGGCGTATTGGTTGAGTACAAAGGCTCTGAAGACGTAGCACGCAAAATCGGTATGCACATCGTTGCCGCTAAACCACAATGCGTAAGCGAAGCCGAAGTAGATGCTGAAACCGTTGAAAAAGAACGCCACATCTACACCGAGCAAGCTATCGCTTCCGGCAAACCTGCCGACATCGCCGCTAAAATGGTTGAAGGCCGTATCCGCAAATTCTTGGCTGAAATCACTCTGAACGGCCAAGCGTTCGTGATGAACCCTGACCAAACTGTTGCCCAATTCGCTAAAGAAAACGGCACTGAAGTGGTTAGCTTCGTACGCTACAAAGTAGGCGACGGTATCGAGAAAGCCGTTGTTGACTACGCAGCCGAAGTTGCTGCCGCTGCTAAAGTGTAAGGCACTTATGAAAAAGAAAGCACCTAGATTCCAAACGAATCAGGGTGCTTTTTTTTGAGAAAACCGTTTACGGTACCTATTTTAAGACGACCGAATATTCAGGCCGTCTGAAAACAAAACAATAATAGAACGACACACCATATCATTGTAATCCGACCGTTTGAAATTCAGACGGCCCAACTCCGACCGACGACATTCAAGAAAGCAAGGTATCCCATGACACAGCAAATTAAATACAAACGTGTATTACTGAAACTCTCCGGCGAATCCCTGATGGGCTCTGATCCATTCGGCATCAATCATGATACCATCGTTCAAACTGTCGGCGAAATTGCCGAAATCGTGAGAATGGGCGTGCAAGTCGGTATCGTTGTCGGCGGCGGTAACATTTTCCGCGGCGTATCTGCACAAGCAGGCAGCATGGACCGCGCCACTGCCGACTACATGGGCATGATGGCGACCGTTATGAACGCCTTGGCACTCAAAGATGCATTTGAAACCTTGGGCATCAAAGCGCGTGTTCAATCAGCACTGTCTATGCAGCAAATCGCTGAAACTTACGCCCGTCCTAAAGCCATTCAATATTTGGAAGAAGGCAAAGTCGTGATTTTCGCCGCCGGTACCGGTAACCCATTCTTCACGACCGACACTGCCGCCGCATTGCGCGGCGCGGAAATGAACTGCGACGTGATGCTCAAAGCCACCAATGTTGACGGTGTGTACACCGCAGACCCGAAAAAAGACCCATCTGCAACACGCTACGAAACCATTACTTTTGACGAAGCCTTGTTGAAAAACCTCAAAGTGATGGATGCCACCGCTTTCGCCCTCTGTCGCGAACGCAAACTCAATATCGTGGTATTCGGCATTGCTAAAGAAGGCTCGCTCAAACGCGTGGTAACCGGCGAAAACGAAGGTACACTGGTTCACTGCTAATCATTAAAAGGCCGTCTGAAACAGCCGAACGGGATACATTCGGCTTTCAGACGGCCTTTTATTTTCAGTCGGTTGCGCGGGTATTGGTTCATGGGTTGAAAAGGTTGAGAACTTGCTTGATCATAATATCCAACCGACAATTCGATAACAAAAGGATACTCCATGAATATCACCGTCTTGGCTGTCGGCACGAAAATGCCGCGTTGGGTGGATGAAGCCGTCGGCGAGTATGCCAAACGCTTCGGGCGCGATGTCAATTATGCGCTGAAAGAAATCAAGCCAGAGAAACGCGGCGCGGGTGTGAATGCGGCTCAGGGCATGGCGGCTGAAGAAAAACGCCTGCTGGAAGCCATACCGCAGGGCGCGTTTTTGGTGGTATTGGATGAGCGCGGCAAAGCGCCGACTTCGGTCGAATTGGCGCAACATTTGAAAGGCTGGCAGCAAAACGGCGAACACGTCTGCTTTATTATCGGCGGCGCAGACGGCATGACCGACCGTTTGAAGCAGCAGGCAAATATGATGATGCGCCTTTCCAGCCTGACCTTGCCGCACGGCATGGTGCGCGTTTTGCTGACCGAGCAGCTTTATCGCGCCGTTTCGATTTTGCACAACCATCCGTATCATCGGGAATAATCCGTTTTGATTGCTGGGATAAAACGGTAATGCCGCCTTGTAGGTTTGAAAGGGAATAGGGCAAGTCGGTTTAAAGCAGGGTTGAACCTGTTTTCAGACAGCCTGATTTTTCCGCATGAATCCTTTATAATCGTTTCTTTGATAAATCAACATCTTTCGAGAGAACCCAAATGTCCGATTTCCGTCAAGACTTCCTCAAATTCGCTTTGGCACAAAACGTGTTGAAATTCGGTGAATTTACGACTAAGGCCGGCCGTCAGTCGCCTTATTTTTTCAATGCCGGTTTGTTCAATGACGGCGCATCGACTTTGCAGCTGGCGAAGTTTTACGCCGAAGCCATTATTGCCAGCGGCGTGAAGTTCGATATGCTGTTCGGCCCAGCCTATAAAGGCATTATTTTGGCGGCGGCAACAGCGATGATGTTGGCGGAAAAAGGCGTAAACGTACCGTTTGCCTACAACCGCAAAGAAGCCAAAGACCACGGCGAGGGCGGTGTGTTGGTAGGCGCGCCTTTGAAAGGCCGCGTGCTGATTATCGATGATGTGATTTCCGCCGGTACATCCGTGCGTGAGTCGGTCAAACTGATTGAGGCCGAAGGCGCAACGCCTGCCGCAGTGGCCATTGCGCTCGACCGCATGGAAAAAGGCACGGGCGAATTGTCGGCGGTACAGGAAGTTGAAAAACAATACGGCCTGCCGGTGGTTTCAATTGCCAACCTGAACGACTTGTTCACGCTCTTGCAAAACAATGCCGAATTTGGCGGCTTCTTCGAGCCGGTCAAAGCCTATCGCGAACGTTACGGTGCGGTTTAAACCATAACATCATGCTCAGGTCGTCTGAAACAGTTTTCAGACGACCTGAAGCATTGGCTAAAATATATTTTTGATTCAATACACTTACGGAAATACTCATGCCTGCTTGTTCTTGTCCTCATTGTAAAACACCGCATTGGGTGAAAGATGCCCAGTTGAACGTGGCGCAGGGTTTCGTGGTCTGCACGCGTTGTTCGGGGATGTTTAAGGCCAAGGATTATCTGTCGGGCAACCTGCCGGCCGATCCGGCCCATCTGCCTGTGGCGGTAACGGATGTGCGCCTCGTGCATAACATCGGCGCGCAAATCCTCAAACATTCCAAACTCTCGCGCAAAGAAATTTCTGATTTGCTCAACAGCGCGCTCAAGGAAGAGCCTAAGGCGGAAGAGCAGGTGGCGGTCAAAACGCGCAAGGACGGTTTCAACTGGACGTTGGCATCGCTGATTGCGCTGACGGTTTTGATTATGCAACTCTTTTATCTTGCCTTGCTATGAGTGCCAGCGCCCATTTTGTCGCCAGCTTTCGCGAAGCCGCGCCCTATATTCAATATTTGCGCGGCAAAACCATGGTGGTCGGCGTGACCGACAGCTTGTTGGAAGGCGAAACCTTGATTCGTTTGGCCGCAGATTTGAACCTGTTGGCCAGCTTGGGCTTGCGTTTGGTCTTGGTACACGGTTCGCGGCATTTGCTCGATAAATTAGCTTCGGGTCGGGATTTTGTTCCGAAATACAGCGGCAGCCGACGGATTACCGATGAAGCGACTTTGATGGAAGTGAAGCAGGTGGCGGGGATTATCCGCAGCGATGTGGAAGCCGCCTTGTTCAGCAGCGTATCCGCACAGCAACGGAGCAAGCCGCCGGTTATCGCGTGCGGCAACTTTATTACCGCCCGTCCGTTGGGCGTTATCGACGGCGTGGACATGGGCTATACCGGTACCGTCCGCAAAATCGACGCGGAAGAAATCCGTTTGCGCTTGGACAGTGGCGCGGTGGTGCTAATCAGTCCTTTGGGGCATTCGTACAGCGGCAAAACCTTCAATCTGAGTATGTGCGAAACCGCGCAGGAAGTGGCCATGGCTTTGCAGGTGGAGAAACTGGTTTTCTTGACCGAAGAAGCCGGTATTCGTCGTGCCGACGGCTCGTTGGCCAATACTTTGTCTGTCGGCGAAGTGCAGGAATTGATACACGACAATCCCGATGCGCCGGCCGATTTGCTGCATGCGGCGGTAGGCGCGTTGGAAAACGGCGTATCGCGGGTGCAGATTCTCAACGGCCGTGAAGACGGCAGCCTGCTGCGTGAGCTGTTTACCCGCGAGGGCAGTGGTACATCTATTGCCCGTGAGCCGTTTGTTTCCATCCGTCAGGCACGCAGCGACGACATTCCGCACATCATCGCCTTAATCCGTCCTTTGGCGGAACAAGGCATCTTGTTACACCGCAGCCGCGAGTATTTGGAAAACCATATTTCCAGTTTTTCCGTATTGGAACACGATCAAAACATTTACGGCTGCGTGGCGCTGAAAACCTTTGCCGAGCCTGATTGCGGCGAATTGGCCTGTCTGGTGGTGTCGCCCGAAGCGCGTGACGGCGGCTACGGCGAATTGTTGTTGGAACATCTGTTTCAAAAAGCACGCGCCTTAAATATCAAAACGCTTTTCGCCTTATCCACGCACACGGGCGAATGGTTTGTCGAACGGGGCTTTCAGACGGCCTCAGCCGATGATCTGCCTGCCGAACGCCGGCAGGAATACAATGCCAACGGCCGCAATTCCAAAGTATTTGTTTATGACTTGCAGGCCGTCTGAAAACCTCAATCCTATTATCCGTTTTTAAAAATTACTCAAATCTTATGTTGAAAATCATCTCTGCCAACGTCAACGGCATCCGCTCCGCCTATAAAAAAGGTTTTTATGAATACATCGCCGCTTCCGGTGCCGACATCGTCTGCGTACAGGAACTGAAAGCTCAAGAGGCCGACCTGTCAGACGATATGAAAAATCCGCACGGTATGCACGGCTACTGGCATTGCGCCGAAAAGCGCGGTTACAGCGGCGTGGCGGTGTACAGCAAACGCAAACCCGACAATGTGCAAATCGGCATGAGCATTGAAGAATTTGACAGAGAAGGCCGTTTTGTCCGTTGCGATTTCGGCAAGTTGTCGGTAATTTCGCTGTACCTGCCCAGTGGCAGCAGCGCGGAAGAGCGCCAACAAGTGAAATACCGCTTTTTGGACGCGTTCTATCCCATGCTCGAAGCCATGAAAAACGAAGGGCGCGACATCGTCGTCTGCGGCGACTGGAATATCGCCCACCAAAATATCGACTTGAAAAACTGGAAGGGCAATCAGAAAAACTCAGGCTTCTTGCCTGAAGAACGCGAATGGATAGGCAAAGTCATCCACAAGCTCGGTTGGACGGATATGTGGCGTACACTTTATCCGGATGTGCCAGGCTATACATGGTGGAGCAACCGCGGACAAGCGTATGCGAAAGATGTCGGGTGGCGTATCGATTATCAGATGGTTACGCCGGAGTTGGCCGCCAAAGCGGTTTCCGCACATGTTTATAAAGACGAAAAATTCTCGGATCACGCCCCTTTAGTTGTGGAGTATGACTATGTTGCCGAATAAGGTTTTTGGTAAATATGATTGGAATATAAACGGTAAAACCGGCGTAGGCGCGGCGTGGGTCGTAGCGGCATTTGTGCTGCCTATGCTGGTGTGGGCGGTGTTTATGCTGGCGCGGATGTCCGGCTGGGTTGCGCCGACCAAGGCCAATCCGACGTGGGCGTTGGTATGGCTGCTGTTTTCCCTGCCTTGCCTGCTGATTGCGGCCAAATGCTTTGCTTGGAAGGGTTGGCGGCTGATTGCCAACATCGTACTTTGTCTGGCAACTTGTGCCATCCTCAGCGTGCCAGCCGCATTGCTGATTGCATTTACACTCAACGACTTGCTCAAATAGGCCGTCTGAAATGCAGAGCTTCGAACTCGAAGAAATGGCACTGTTTCTGATACGCGATGCGGATGAAGCGGAAATGTGGATAGACCGCTGGGCGGTCAGCTATCCGATTGTTCAAACCGCCGAAGCCGATAGTCGGCAAACCATTTCCGAATGGCAACACGCCATTCAGACGGCCTTCGACCATATCGTCAGCAGAAATATTGCCGTCGTGGCTCATGGTGCCGGCGTGTCCGCATTTTTGGCATGGCTGTATCAAGCCGACATCCTGACGCAAAAACGCCTGACCAATATTATTTTGGTCTCGCCGCGTCCCG
Organism: Neisseria sp. HMSC064D07; assembly: GCF_001837185.1. Lineage (NCBI taxonomy): Bacteria > Pseudomonadati > Pseudomonadota > Betaproteobacteria > Neisseriales > Neisseriaceae > Neisseria > Neisseria sp. HMSC064D07. The sequence continues at coordinate 106,362 of NZ_KV831653.1, forward strand.
AAGCTTTTCCCGAAGACGAAATCCATACGTTCCAACGCGTCCGCTGTCCTTGCCGTACGGCGTTGATCATCGCCGAAACAAAAGGCACACCACGCGATTGGGCGCAAGAACAGGCTGACCGCTGGCATGCACGCCTGCTTCAATCGCCGCATTCCGGCCGGTTAAACGGCGCACTCGGCGGCTGGCAATGGGGCATGAAGCTGATGCAGGAAATGTTGTTAAGTAAATAGTTTAGAAGTGTCTATCAAGAAGAGAGGCCGTCTGAAACCGATATGAGTTTCAGGCGGTCTTTATTTGCAAATATCATGTTAAATATAATTAAAAGAAACTATTCTCATTTCTTTTATGAGGCAATATAATTCAGCTGTTTCGTTAAATTGAGTATAAAAATGCAAATACCATTTCATTTGGCTTTATTACCCACGCTGATTATTGCTTCCTTCCCTGTCGCTGCTGCCGATACGCAGGACAATGGTGAACATTACACCGCCACTCTGCCTACCGTTTCCGTGGTCGGACAGTCCGATACCAGTGTACTCAAAGGCTACATCAACTACGACGAAGCCGCCGTTACCCGCAACGGACAGCTCATCAAAGAAACGCCGCAAACCGTCGATACGCTCAATATCCAGAAAAACAAAAATTACGGTACGAACGATTTGAGTTCCATCCTCGAAGGCAACGCCGGCATCGACGCTGCCTACGATATGCGCGGCGAAAGCATTTTCCTGCGTGGCTTTCAAGCCGATGCATCCGATATTTACCGCGACGGCGTGCGCGAAAGCGGACAGGTCCGCCGCAGTACCGCCAACATCGAGCGCGTGGAAATCCTGAAAGGCCCGTCTTCCGTGCTTTACGGGCGCACCAACGGTGGCGGCGTCATCAATATGGTCAGCAAATACGCCAATTTCAAACAAAGCCGCAACATCGGTGCGGTTTACGGCTCGTGGGCAAACCGCAGCCTGAATATGGACATCAACGAAGTGCTGAACAAAAACGTCGCCATCCGCCTCACCGGCGAAGTCGGGCGCGCCAATTCGTTCCGCAGCGGCATAGACAGCAAAAATGTCATGGTTTCGCCCAGCATTACCGTCAAACTCGACAACGGCTTGAAATGGACGGGGCAATACACCTACGACAATGTGGAGCGCACACCCGACCGCAGCCCGACCAAGTTCGTGTATGACCGCTTCGGACTGCCTTACAGCATGGGTTTTGCCCACCCGAACGATTTTGTCAAAGACAAGCTGCAAGTTTGGCGTTCCGACCTTGAATATGCCTTCAACGACAAATGGCGCGCCCAATGGCAGCTTGCCCACCGCACGGCGGAGCAGGATTTCGACCATTTCTATGCAGGCAGCGAAAACGGCAGCCGAATCAAACGCAACTACGCTTGGCAACAGACCGACAACAAAACCCTGTCATCCAACTTCACGCTCAACGGCGACTACAACATTGGCCGTTTTGAAAACCACCTGACCGTAGGCATGGATTACAGCCGTGAACACCGCAACCCGACATTGGGTTACAGCCGCACCTTTTCCGCCTCCATCAACCCCTACGACCGCGCAAGCTGGCCGGCTTCGGGCAGGCTGCAACCCGTCCTTACCCAAAACCGCCACAAAGCCGACTCCTACGGCATCTTTGTGCAAAACATCTTCTCTGCCACGCCCGATTTGAAATTCGTCCTCGGCGGCCGTTACGACAAGTACACCTTTAATTCCGAAAACAAACTCACCGGCAGCAGCCGCCAGTACAGCGGCCACTCGTTCAGCCCCAACATCGGCGCAGTGTGGAACATCAACCCCGTTCACACACTTTACGCCTCGTATAACAAAGGCTTCGCGCCTTATGGCGGACGCGGCGGTTATTTGAGTATCGACACGTCGTCTGCTGCCGTGTTCAACGCCGACCCCGAGTACACCCGCCAATACGAAACCGGCGTGAAAAGCAGTTGGCTGGACGACCGCCTCAGCACTACGTTGTCCGCCTACCAAATCGAACGCTTCAATATCCGCTACCGCCCCGACGCGCAAAATGATCCCTACACTTGGGCAGTCAGCGGTAAACACCGTTCGCGCGGCGTGGAATTGTCCGCCATCGGGCAAATCATTCCCAAAAAACTCTATCTGCGCGGTTCGTTGGGCGTGATGCAGGCGAAAGTCGTTGAAGACAAAGAAAATCCCGACCGAGTGGGCATCCATTTGAATAACACCAGCAACGTTACCGGCAACCTGTTTTTCCGTTATACCCCGACCGAAAACCTCTACGGCGAAATCGGCGTAACCGGTACAGGCAAACGCTACGGTTACGACTCAAGAAATAAAGAAGTGACTACGCTTCCAGGCTTTGCCCGAGTTGACGCCATGCTTGGCTGGAACCATAAAAACGTCAACGTTACCTTTGCCGCGGCCAATCTGCTCAATCAAAAATATTGGCGTTCGGATGCCATGCCAGGTAATCCGCGCGGCTATACTGCCCGGGTAAATTACCGTTTCTGATGAAATCAGGCAAAGGCCGTCTGAAAATAAGGCTATGATCTAAGCCATATTTCAGACGGCCTTTTATAAAGGTTGAAATAAAACTAAACACATTTTTTCACTCAAATTGAACACGCCTTCAACAAAATGCCATAAAATTGGCCGATTGATTTGAATGTAAAGAGATACCTATGAAACTGAAAACCTTAGCTTTGACTTCATTGACCCTGTTGGCATTGGCCGCTTGCGGCAAACAGGCGGAAACCAGCGTTCCGGCAGACAGCGCCCAAAGCAGCGCATCTGCTCCGGCAGCCCCTGCCGAATTGACCGAAGGTGTCAATTACACCGTATTGTCCAATCCGATTCCGCAACAGCAGGCCGGCAAAATCGAAGTATTGGAATTTTTCGGCTACTTCTGCCCGCATTGCGCCCATCTTGAGCCTGTCTTGAGCGAGCACATCAAAACGTTTAAAGACGATACCTATATGCGCCGGGAGCATGTCGTGTGGGGTGATGAAATGAAACCTTTGGCACGTTTGGCGGCCGCAGTGGAAATGGCCGGAGAATCAGATAAAGCCAACAGCCATATTTTCGATGCGATGGTTAACCAAAAAATCAACTTGGCCGATACCGATACCCTGAAAAAATGGCTGTCCGAGCAAACGGCGTTTGACGGCAAAAAAGTATTGGCTGCATTTGAAGCACCCGAAAGCCAAGCGCGTGCGGCTCAAATGGAAGAGTTGACCAATAAATTCCAAATCAGCGGTACACCAACCGTTATCGTCGGCGGCAAATACCAAGTCGAATTTAAAGACTGGCAGTCCGGCATGACCACGATTGACCAACTGGTGGACAAAGTACGCGAAGAGCAGAAAAAACCGCAATAAGTTGAAGGTGAATAAGTAAAGGTCGTCTGAAAATAGGATTTCAGACGGCCTGAGACCTTTGCAAAAAAGCC
>NZ_KV831654.1:0-67367 GCF_001837185.1 Neisseria sp. HMSC064D07
GAATTTTGCAAAGGTCTCAGGCCGTCTGAAAATCGTTTTTCAGACGGCCTTTTATCTTCTCATGCTTAGGCGTCGATGTTTTGCGCCAGCAGGGCGTTGTTTTCGATGAAGGCGCGGCGCGGTTCGACTTCGTCGCCCATCAGGGTTACGAACACTTCGTCGGCGGCGATGGCGTCTTCGATGCGGACTTTCAGGAGGCGGCGGACGGTAGGATCCATCGTGGTTTCCCAAAGTTGTTCCGGGTTCATCTCGCCCAAGCCTTTGTATCGTTGGATGGACATGCCTTTTTGGGCAACGCTCATTAAGATGTCCAAAGCGCCTTCAAAGCTGTCAATGTCGTATTCGTTGTCGCCTTTGCAGAGCTTTGCCCCTTTGCCGACCATGCCTTTGAGTGCGGCGGCGGTTTGGGTAAGGGTTTGGTAGGCTTTGCTGTTGAGGAACTTAGGCTCGAGGTAGCTCACCATCACATTGCCGTGCAGTTTGCGTGTGATTTTGATGAACTGGTGTCCTTCGTGGCCTTCGATGCGTTCGAGTGCGACTTCTTTTTCGTCCAAGAGGCCGCTCAATTCGGCAACGGCGCGGTCTGCACTTTCTGCCGTGCTGAGATCGACCGGTGAAGCGTGCAGCATGGCATGCAGGACGAGTTCGTCAATGATGCGGCTTTCTTGCTCGATGACGGTTTTGGCCAACAGGAATTGTTTGGCGGTATTGGCAAGCTCTTCGCCTTCGATGGTACGGCCGTCTGAAACGATTTTGGCTTTTTCCAAGGCCAAACCGAGTAGCCATTGGTCTTTTTCCAATTCGTCTTTGAGATAGCGCTCTTGTTTGCCGTATTTGGCTTTGTACAAAGGCGGCTGGGCGATGTAGATGTAGCCGCGTTCGACCAGCTCGGGCATTTGGCGGTAGAAGAAGGTCAGGAGCAGGGTGCGGATGTGCGCGCCGTCCACGTCGGCATCGGTCATGATGATGATGCGGTGGTAGCGCAGTTTTTCGGCATTGAATTCTTCTTTGCCGATGCCTGCGCCCAAAGCGGTAATCAGCGTGGCGACTTCTTGGCTGGCCAGCATTTTTTCAAAACGTGCTTTTTCGACGTTCAAAATCTTACCTTTGAGCGGCAAAATCGCTTGAAATTTGCGGTCGCGGCCCTGCATGGCGGAACCGCCTGCGGAGTCGCCCTCGACGAGGTAGAGTTCGGACAGGGCAGGGTCTTTTTCTTGGCAGTCGGCAAGTTTACCCGGCAGGCCCAAGCCGTCCATCACGCCTTTGCGGCGGGTAATTTCGCGGGCTTTTCGTGCGGCTTCGCGCGCGCGGGCGGCATCGACGATTTTGCTGGTGATAATTTTGGCTTCGGTCGGGTTTTCTTCAAGGAAGTCGGTCAGGGCTTGGTTGATGACTTCATTGACAACGGGGCCGATTTCGCTGGAAACCAGTTTGTCTTTGGTTTGCGATGAGAATTTCGGATCGGGCAGTTTGACGGACAAAACGCAGGTCAGGCCTTCGCGCATATCGTCGCCGGCGGTTTCCACTTTGGCTTTTTTAGCCACTTCGTTGGCTTCGATATAGTTGTTGATGGTACGAGTCATCACTTGGCGTAATGCGGTCAGGTGAGTACCGCCATCACGTTGCGGAATGTTGTTGGTAAAACATTGCACGCTTTCTTGGTAGCTGTCGTTCCATTGCATCGCGCATTCGACGCTCATGCCGTCTTTTTCGCCGAACGCGTAGAAGATTTTTTCGTGCAACGGCGTTTTTTTACGGTTCATGTATTGCACGAAGCCGGCCACGCCGCCAGAGAGGGCGAAGCTTTCATGTCTGCCGTCGCGTTCGTCGATCAGCTCGATGTCTACGCCGTTATTCAGGAAGGAGAGTTCGCGGATACGTTTGGCAAGGGTGTCGAAGCTGTATTCGACGTTGCCGAAGGTTTCGCTGCTGGCGAGGAAGCGTACGGTCGTGCCTTTTTTGTCGGAATCGCCGACAACCTTCAACGGCTCTTCGGTTTCGCCGCGTACGAAGCGGACGAAGTGTTCTTTGCCGTCGCGGTAGATGGTCAGCGTTACCCAGTCGGACAGCGCGTTGACGACGGAGACGCCCACGCCGTGCAGGCCGCCGGAGATTTTGTAGCTGTTGTTGTCGAATTTGCCGCCCGCGTGCAAGACGGTCATGATGACTTCGGCGGCGGAGCGGCCTTCTTTCGGGTGGATGCCGGTCGGCATGCCGCGGCCGTTGTCGGCCACGCTGACGGAATTGTCGGCATGGATGGTTACGGTGATTTTGTCGCAATGTCCGGCGAGCGCTTCGTCAATGGCGTTGTCGAGCACCTCGAACACCATGTGGTGCAGGCCGCTGCCGTCCTGCGTGTCGCCGATATACATACCGGGGCGTTTGCGTACCGCTTCCAAGCCTTCTAGCACTTGTATGCTGTCGGCGCCGTATTCTTCGTGTTTTTGGTCAGTCATGGTCTTTTCTTGCTGAATTTCAAGGAATTTTTCCGTACGCACAATGAAATGTCAAACGGGCGCGGCGGATGTGTTCCGAAAGGTCAAAATAATAGGCAATTATACCTGATTTTGCTGGAATATTCAGCGTTTTAAGTGCAAAAAGGCCGTCTGAAAGATTAAATTTCAGACGGCCTTTGTATCGGAAAACAGGTTTAGCGTTTGACGCCGCTCAATCGCGCCCAGCCTTCTTCGATTTCGGCAGGCTCGATGTTGAACCATTGACTGTAAATGCCGCTGAGTTCTTCGACTTGTTCGTCCAAAAGGCCGGACAAGACAATACGGCCGCCTTGTTTGGTACGCGCGGCAAGCATTTCGCCGAGCATACGCAGCGGGTTGGCCAGAATGTTGGCGACAACGACATCAAATTGACCTTGCGGCAGGCCGTCCGGCAGGTAGAACTGCGCGTCGACGTTGTTTTGTGCGGCATTGTCTTTGCTGGCGCGGATGGCTTGTTCGTCAATGTCTACGCCGATGGCGGAGCCTGCGCCGAGTTTGAGGGCGGCAATGGCCAAAATGCCTGAGCCGCAGCCGTAGTCCAATACGCTTTCACCGCCTTTGAGCTGCGTGTCCAGCCATTTGAGGCAGAGGCGTGTGGTCGGGTGGCTGCCTGTGCCGAAGGCAAGGCCCGGGTCGAGTTGCAGGTTGACGGCGTTGCCGTTGGGTGCTTCGTGCCAAGACGGGGTAATCCACAGGCGGTCGGAAATTTGAATCGGGTCGAATTGCGCTTGGGTCAGGCGTACCCAGTCTTGATCTTCAAGGATTTCGCCGGTGTATTTCAAATCGTTCAAACCGCATTCCTGCGCGGCGGCTTCGATAATGGAAGCGGCATCGTCGCTTTCGCCGAAAAGGGCGATGACTTTGCTTTGTTGCCAGATTTGTTCGGTCGGCATGCCCGGCTCGCCGAAAATGGCCTGCTCGTTTTCTGTACCGGCGTAGGCATCTTCAATGGCGGCGGACAATGCGCCGTGTTCCATCAGCGCGTCGGCAAGGCGTTCGGCGACGGCATCGTTGACGTTGATGGTGATTTGTTGATAGGACATGGTGGGGCTTTCTTTGTTAATAAGGCCGTCTGAAAATCGACGTTGTGCTTTCAGACGGCCTTGTAAGGTATGAAACCTGATGATGCGGGTTTATCGGTTTTTCAAACCCAGTACGTCTTGCATATCGTACAGGCCTTTTTTGCCGTTTGCCCAAACTGCGGCGCGTACGGCACCGGCGGCAAAGGTCATGCGGCTGCTGGCCTTGTGGGTGATTTCCACGCGCTCGCCGTCGGTGGCGAAGAGGGCGGTGTGGTCGCCGACGATGTCGCCTGCGCGGACGGTGGCAAAACCGATGGTGGACGGATCGCGCGGGCCGGTATGGCCTTCGCGGCCGTAAACGGCGCATTCTTTGAGGTCGCGGCCGAGGGCGTCGGCAATGACTTCGCCCATACGCAATGCGGTACCGCTTGGGGCATCGACTTTGTGGCGGTGGTGGCCTTCGATGATTTCGATGTCGTAGCCTTCGTTTAACACGCGGGCGACGGTGTCGAGGATATGGAAGGTCAGGTTGACGCCGACGCTGAAGTTGGCGGCGAAAACAACGCCTATTTTTTCGCCTGCGGCTTGGATGGCGGCTTTGCCTGCATCATCAAAACCGGTCGTGCCGATGATGATGTTGACGCCTTTTTCCACGCATTTTTGTAGGTGTTTCAGGGTTGGCTCGGGGCGGGTAAAGTCGATGAGGACATCGCTTTGAGCCAGTACGGCATCCACGTCGTCTGAAATGGCAACGCCGGTTTTGAGGCCGGAGGCGAAGCCTGCATCCAAACCCAATACTTCCGAACCGGAATGCTCGAGTGCGCCGGAGAGGACGGCATCGGGATGGTTGTTGACCGCTTCAACCAAAACACGACCCATGCGGCCGTTGACGCCGGCAATGGCGATTTTCAATGCGCTCATGGGGCTTCCTTATTTCGCGTTGGTTTCGGTAGTTGGAACGACGTTTTGTCCAGCTTGAACCGCTTCGATGGATTTCTGAATGGCATCGCCTTCGGCTCGTGCAAGGACGTCGTTTTCAAAGTACAGGGTCAGGTTGCTTTGTTCTTTGATGATGCCGTTGCGGCTGGTGTTGAAAGTGTAATCCCAGCGGTCGGCATGGAAGGCGTCGCGCAGGAGCGGCGTGCCGAGCAGCAGTTGGACTTGGTCGCGGGTCATACCTTGGCGCAGGGAAACCACGGCGCGGGGATTGAGCTCGTTACCTTGAATGATTTTGAGTTTGTAGGATGGAAAGTTGGATACGCGCTCGGCACTGCATGAGGCCAGACCTAAAATAGCGGCGATGGCAAGGCATAAGGCTTTATTCACGGGCTTACCTTTCTGTGTCATTTCGGGAAAGATGTTTATCATCGCTTGAATATTTTTAAAAAGCAAACGATAATCATCTTCTTAATTTTTCTTTTCGCCGATTTTCAATTGCAAGACCGGCGGCAGATTGTCGCCCTTTAACGGTCCAATAGTGGGCAAACGGGCGGAAAGTGCGTATTATAACGGTTATTACCTTACAGGGATATTGAATATTATGGAAAAATTCAGCAACATTGCGCAATTGAAAGACAGCGGTTTGAAAGTTACGGGTCCACGTTTGAAAATTTTGGACTTGTTCGAGACTCATGCCGAGGAGCATTTGAGTGCGGAAGATGTGTACCGTATCCTGTTGGAAGAGGGTGTGGAAATCGGCGTGGCGACGATTTACCGTGTGCTGACCCAATTTGAACAGGCCGGCATTTTGCAACGCCACCATTTTGAAACCGGCAAAGCGGTTTACGAATTGGACAAAGGCGATCACCACGACCACATCGTCTGCGTGAAATGCGGCGAAGTAACCGAATTCCACAATCCGGAAATCGAAGCGCTGCAAGACAAAATTGCCGAAGAAAACGGCTACCGCATTGTCGATCACGCGCTGTATATGTACGGCGTATGTGGCGAATGCCAAACCAAAACCAAACGTTAATCAGTTTGTATGTTGATTTTTCAGACGGCCTTGGGCATTTTCAGCCTGAGGCCGTCTGAAACTTTATGGGCTTTACGATGAAGATTCCTTTTCTTGCGCCACAGGATTATTGTTTCCCCGACCCGTCTTACGCTTTGGCAGAATGCGACGGCTTGGTTGGTGTCAGCGGTGATTTGGATACGGGGCGGCTGCTGTCGGCGTATGTGCAGGGGATTTTTCCGTGGTTTAGCCGCGACGGTTGGTTTTTCTGGTATGCGGTTGCGCCGCGGGCCGTGATTGTGCCGGAAAGCCTGCATATAGGCCGTTCGCTCGCCAAAACTTTGCGTCACAAGCCGTATCGGGTAACGGTCAACCGCTGTTTTGAAAAAGTGATTGCCCATTGCGCCAATGTGCCGCGTCCGGAACAGGACGGAACGTGGATAGAACCTGCGTTTCAGACGGCCTATTTGAAGCTGCACCATCAGGGGCATGCGCATTCGTTTGAATGCTGGCTGCCGGATGAGCAAGGCGAAATGCAGTTGGCAGGCGGGTTTTACGGCGTGCAAATCGGCTGCGTGTTTTATGGCGAATCGATGTTTGCCTTGCGTCCCGATGCGTCCAAGATTGCGTTTGCCTGCGCCGTCCCGTTTTTGGCGGATTTGGGCGTTGCGCTGATAGACTGTCAGCAGGATACCGAACATATGCGCCGTTTCGGTTCGCAGTTGATGGATTTTGCCGACTTTCAGACGGCCTTGAAGGATTTGAATGCGAAACCGTTAAAGCGGAATATCGAATGCGGCGTGGTGGCTGAAAATCTGCTGCAAAAGATTGGTGGCAAAGATTGATTTATCGGCACGGCGTGTCGGCAGAAGCGATAGTCTGTATATCGTAGCTGGAAAATTAGTTAGAAAATAAATGCGATTCAACTTTCTTGGATAGGCCGTCTGAAAATCTTGGCTTAACCGAAATCCGGTCGTGTAATGCTCGGCGCTCATCATGTTAATAGCTGACGAAATCGCTTTTACATGGCAAAATAACGAGTTAAATATTTGTAATAGGGTGGCCTGAATAGGTTTCAGACGGCCCTGATCTCTTGAAGGAATCAACATGTCTTTGCAAAACATCATTGAAACGGCTTTTGAAAACCGTGCCGAAATCAATCCGAATACCGTTACTCCCGAAGTGCGTGAAGCGGTTTTGGAAACCATTCATCAACTCGACTCCGGCAAACTGCGCGTTGCCGAGCGTTTGGGTGTGGGCGAATGGAAAGTCAACGAATGGGCGAAAAAAGCCGTATTGCTGTCTTTCCGCATTCAGGACAATGAAATCCTCAACGACGGTGTGAACAAATACTTCGACAAAGTGCCGACTAAATTTGCCGATTGGTCTGAAGACGAATTCCGCAGCGCAGGTTTCCGTGCAGTTCCGGGTGCGATTGCCCGCCGCGGCAGCTTTGTGGCGAAAAATGTCGTGTTGATGCCTTCTTATGTCAACATCGGCGCATACGTTGACGAAGGTGCGATGGTCGATACTTGGGCGACTGTCGGCTCTTGCGCGCAAATCGGTAAAAACGTGCACTTGAGCGGCGGCGTCGGCATCGGCGGCGTACTCGAGCCTCTGCAAGCCAGCCCGACCATTATTGAAGACAACTGCTTTATCGGTGCGCGTTCTGAAATCGTTGAGGGCGTGATTGTCGAAGAAGGCAGCGTGATTTCTATGGGCGTATTCATCGGTCAATCCACCAAAATCCTTGACCGTACTACCGGCGAAATCTATCAAGGCCGCGTACCGGCAGGTTCGGTTGTTGTATCCGGCAGCATGCCTTCCAAAGACGGCAGCCACAGCCTCTACTGCGCGGTTATCGTCAAACGTGTGGACGCGCAAACCCGTGCGAAAACCAGCGTGAACGAATTGTTGCGCGGTATCTAATCGGATAACGATAACGCTGACTGAGGGTGGGTGCAAAGCCTGCTTTATGGTCGGGTTTGAACACAAAACAGGTAGAATGTTCTGCCTGTTTTTTTATGGCTTAAAGGCCGTCTGAAACGATTTCAGACGGCCTTTGTTTTTGATGATGGGTTGTTTTAAGGTCAATTGAGGCAAGGGAAGAGTATTCCCTGTCTGAGACTACGTTTCCGGCCAGTCGGCGCAATAGTATTGCCAATAGATTTCTTCAAAAGGAATCTTGCCGTAATCGCACAACCACGGTTTGGCGCGTGAGGTGTAGTGGATGATGGGCGGGGTGGTATCCGGCAGAGGGAACATTTCGTCAAGGTCGTATGTTTGGAAAAATCTTCTGGCGCCGGTTTGGTAATTCCAAGATTCTTCCAATTGCAGCCAGTTTTCTTGAAATACGGTGTTTAGAAAGCATTGGTCGCCGTAGGGGACGGTTTTATCAATGGTGGCGGCGGTTTGCAGCAGTTGCGCTGCGATATTGTGTTTGCGCCATTGACCCAAATCAGCCAGCAGCATACCGGAATTGAAATAGGGCGTGGTATGCAGGCCGGTCGGATGGTTCCAATCGGTACGGGCGAGATAGGAATCTTGTACGGCGGCGACGGGATAGCCGCGCATATCGAGGTTGAATAAATCGTGCAGGGATTGGGTAACCACCATATCGCTGTCGAGATAAAGGGCGCGGTCGACGGGCAGGTGCTGCATCATCAGGCGGAAAAATGCGGCATCCGAAATATGGGACAGGCGGCGATATTGGCTGAAGTCCATTTCGATTTTGACATCATTCAGACGGCTGCCGCTGGCGGCGAGTTTTTGGTTGGTATAGTTGATCCATTCCTTCCTGAAGGTGTTGTGCATAAGGTAGAAATTGACACCTGTATTGTGCGTACAGACGGACTTCATTAGGGTATGAACCTGCTCGGCGTAGCCGGTATCGGCGGCAAGGACGATGGTGATGTTGCTCATTGGTTAAATTCCCTTTATTTGCAATGTTTTAAATTTTGTCAGTCATTTTCTTGGTCTTGTGCGGTCGGTAAGGCGGCGTGGTCTTCGTTTTCCGACATAGCTTTTTCTAATAAATCGCGTTGCAGCTGTTTGCTGGCTTTGATGCCCAATTTGCGTAGTTTTTCGGTGCTGCTGATGAGGTTGCCCCTACCGGAAACCAAGCGGCCATAGGCCGTCTGAAACTGGGATTGAGCCTGACCAAGCGCTTTATTGATACCGTCCATGCTTTCGACAAAGCCGACAAATTTGTCATAGAGTTTGCTGCCTGCTTCGGCAATCGCCAGTGCGTTTTGGTTTTGTTGCTCGTTGCGCCAGATGTTGGCAACGGTGCGCAGGGTGGCGAGCAGGGTGCTGGGGCCGGTCAGCATGATGCGTTTGTCGAAACACTCTTGGAAGAGGTTCGGATCGTGTTGCAGGGCGAGGAGGTAGGCCGGTTCGACAGGGACGAACATAAAGACGAAGTCCAGCGTTTTGATGCCTTCAAGGTCAGTGTAATCTTTTGCTGCCAAGCTTTTGATGTGGGCGCGGATACTGGCGACATGGTTGGCAAGCTCGCGCTCTGCTTCTGCACCGGTGCTTTGCGTATAGCGGACGTAGGCGGTCAGCGATACTTTGGAGTCGATGACGATTTGTTTGTTGTCGGGCAGATTGATGAGGACGTCGGGCTGGAGGCGGCGCTGGGTGCCGTCTGCTTCGTGGCGGACGCTGGAAGCTTGAACGATGTATTCGCGGCCTTTTTGCAGGCCGGAATTTTCCAATACGCTTTCCAAAATCATCTCGCCCCAGTTGCCTTGGGTTTTATTTTGCGTGCCGGTCAGCGCAGTGGTCAGCGCTTTGGCATCGTGGTGGAGCTGGGTGTTGAGTGTTTGCAGGCGTTTGAGCTCGTTTTCGATGGTCAGGCGTTCTTTGGCTTCTTTTTCATAAGTCTGCTGAACCAGCTCGCTGAAGCCGTGTATGCGTTCGTTGAGCGGATTGAGCAGTTGCTGGAGATGGTCGTGGTTTTGTTCGGTAAAGCGGCGGCTTTTCTCTTCCAGAATAGTGTTGGCGAGGTTTTGGAACTGGTCGCTCAGGTTTTTACGCGCATCTGCCAGCAGGGTCAGTTTTTCTTCGGCAGCCTGACGGTCTTTTTCCGATTGGGTGTTGAGGCGCTCGTTTTGGACTTGAAGCGCGTGATTTTGCTCCAAAAGGGCGGCGTATTCTTGTTTCAGACGGCCTTGTTCGGCTTCCTGTTGCTGTAAAAGGCTGTTTTTATCGTCGATATTGGCTTTTTCTTGCGTCAGTTGTGTGGAGAGGCGTTCGTTTTGGACTTGCAGCGCATGGTTTTGCTCTAAAAGCGTGTCGTAGTCTTGTTTCAGACGGCCTTTTTCCGTTTCCTGCTGTTGTAAAAGCGTATTTTTATCCGCACTCAAGGCCTGCTCTTGAACCAGCTGCGTGTTTAGGCGCTCATTGTTGATTTGCAGGTTTTGTGCGCTTTGCTGCCATTTTGCACATTCGTGTTTTAAAGCTTCGGCTTCGGCCTCGCAATCTTGCAGATAGGCAATCTGTTTTTCGGCTGCGGCAAAGCGGTTGTCCGTCTCCTGCAATTCGTCTTGCAATTCCTGCACGGTATGGCGGCTTTGTGCCAAATCCGCTGCAGTTTGAGCCTGCACCTGTTCGGCAAACTCATGCAGGCGGCGGGCTTCGGCCAATTCTTGTAAAACGGTAAAGTGTCGGCTTTGGGCTTGGTAGCGTGTCATCAGCCAAGCAAACAGCGCGCCGATAAAAAATGCGGCCACGCCGGTCAGGATTAGGGTGTTGTTCATGCTGGAAATAGTCAATACGCAGAATGTTTCACTATATCATATATTTGCAGCGCATTTTATGGTCGGATATGCGCTAGAAACGTGTGTTTTCTTTAAAAGAAGCTATCAAAGGTATTGGTTTTGACTAATTGAACATTTAGGTTGTGAAAAAGATAAATTTGTAACATTTTGAATTTAAAAATATATTTAATTTAGAGTGCAATTTTGCAACAAAAAAGGAGGGATTTTATGGGCGCAGAAAGATACGTTTGTAGTGCGTATGTAATTAAGACATCGGTGTCATTGAAAAAGACATCGGTGTCATTTTCAAAACAAAATATAAATTAACTAAAATCATCATTATGTATATTTTTAGTATTTTATCTTTACGGAAAAATTGTATTAATTAACGATTAACACGGTATGATTCGTCCTGTCGGCAGCGCGGATGCCGGCGAAAAAATGTGTATGTTGTTAAATAACATTTTGTATCTATGAAAAAGGACTACTTAAAATGGGATATTTAATAACGCTTGCCACCGCTTCTTTAATCAGCATGTCGGAATACCGGCCTCCGCACTCGGCGTCGCCTACAATATCGAAACGGTAGTACACAAATAATTCAATCATAAACGAATTAATTACAATACTTCAGAAAACGCAACTTAGGCCGTTTTTCGGCCGACAGACAAGAAAGTGAGATAAACAATGAAAACTTTAATCAAACTGGCAGCAGCCTCTTTAATCGGTATGTCCGGCCTGACCGTCGGTGCAACCAATATCGCCCACAATATGGCTGATGCCGATAAATAAAAAATACACAACACACCTTTAAATACACAGAAAAGAGTTAAAATGAAAACATTAATCAAATTGGCCGCAGCTTCTTTGATCGGTATGTCCGGTTTGACAGTTGGCGCAACCAAAATCGCAAAAAATATGGCAGAAGCTGCCAATAAATAAACGCAAGTGAAATTAAGCTTGTTTTGGTGATAAAAAAGGCCGTCTGAACATTCAGACGGCCTTTGTATTTGATGGCAAACCGTTTTATTTGCCGATACAGAAGCGCGAGAAAATCACGCCCAGTAAATCGTCGGCGGTAAATTCGCCGGTGATTTCGCTGCACGCGTTTTGGGCGAGGCGCAGGTGTTCGGCAAAAAGCTCGATTTGGTTGTTGTTGCAGAGGGCGGCGTTTTCCAGCTCGGCTTCGGCTTCGTGCAAGGCGTTGAGGTGGCGGCTGCGGGCGAGGAATAGGCTTTCGCTTTCGCCCTGCCAGCCAACTTCCTGCAATAGGGCGTGTTTGAGCAAGTCGAGACCCGCGCCGGTCTTGGCGGACAGGCTGATGACACTTTCCGCACCGGTTTGCGCGAGGCCGTCTGAACGGACGGCGACAGGTTCGCCGGTCAGGTCGGCTTTGTTGTGGATTTCGATTTTTTTCAAACCTTCGGGCAGGCTGTTCAAAATGGCTTGGGTTTTGGCGTTCACACCTTCGCGCGGGTCAATCAGAATCAGGGCAACATCGGCTTCGGAGACGGCTTTGCGGCTGCGCTCGATGCCGATTTGTTCGACCACGTCGTCGGTTTCGCGCAGGCCGGCGGTGTCGATGATGTGGACGGGCACGCCGTCGAGGGTGATTTGTTCGCGCACGGTGTCGCGGGTGGTGCCGGCGATGTCGGTTACGATGGCGATGTCGTCGCCAGCCAAGGCGTTGAGCAGGCTGGATTTGCCGACGTTGGGCGCGCCGACAAGGACGACGTTCATGCCTTCGCGCAAAATTGCGCCTTGTTCCGCGCTGGCGAGGACGGTTTTCAGACGACCTTGCAGGGCTTGGAGCTTGCCGCGCGCGTCGGCAGCTTCGAGAAAATCAATGTCTTCTTCGGGAAAGTCCAGCGTGGCTTCGACCAACATCCGCAGGGTAATAAGGTCGTCCACCAGCTCGTGTATGTGTTGGGAAAACGCGCCTTTGAGCGAACGCAACGCCATGCGCGCGGCGGACTTGCTGGAGGCGTCGATGAGGTCGGCGACGCTTTCGGCTTGGGCAAGGTCGAGTTTATTGTTGAGGAAGGCGCGTTTGGTAAATTCGCCCGGTTCCGCCATGCGTGCGCCCAGTTCGAGGCAGCGCGAGAGCAGCATGTCCATCACGACGGGGCCGCCGTGTCCCTGCAATTCAATCACGTCTTCGCCGGTAAAGCTGGCGGGAGCGGCGAAGTAGAGCAGGATGCCGTTGTCTATCGGTTGCCCGTCACTGCCGAGAAAGTCGGTGTAAAGCGCGGTGCGCGGTTTGGGCGTTTTACCGCCGCTGAGGGTTTGCGCCAAAGACAGCAGGTTTTTGCCGGAAAGACGGATCACGCCGACGCCGCCGCGTCCTGGTGCGGTGGCGATGGCGGCGATGGTGGGTTGGGTTGCGGACATAGCTGGCTCGTATCGGGAATTTAATAGACAGTATTATATAGTGATTTCACGATGATGAAGGCCGTCTGAAAACCTTGATTTCGGTTTCAGACGGCCTTTGACTTTGATGGAATTAAAATGATGAACCTTCCTGCTTCAGAAATTCTGCTTCTTCTTCCGTGGTTTTACGCCCCAATACGGCGTTACGGTGCGGATAGCGTCCGAAGTGGTCGATGATGACTTTGTGTTTGATTTCAAAGGCCAATGCGTTTTCATTGGTATAGCGTTCAAACAGCGGTACGGCTTGTTCATGGATAACTTGGCTTTCGCTGTGCATCAACGGCATCAGCATGAAATGGCGTTCATGCGGAAGGAGGTCGGCGAAGCCGGGTTGGCGAACGGCTTCTTGGGCAAGAATGAGTGCAGCAGTATCTTGGGCAAACGCTTGAGGGCTGTCGCGGAACAGATTGCGCGAGAATTGGTCAAGAATAATGATTTCGGCGAGCCTGCCTTGCAGGGTATCGCGCCAGTGTGAAAGTTCGCCGCGAGCTGCCTGCTGCCAGATATCGAAAAATTGAGCGCGAATTTGGGCATCGAATCCATTGTTGCGGGCAAATTGGAAAGGGTGGTTTTCTTCGGTAAACCAGAAATCTAAGACAGTTTGAGGTGTCATGAAAACTCCTTGAAATAGAGTACATGGAAAATTGAGGCCGTCTGAAAAATTAGAGAGATGCTTTCAGATCATCTTAACCATCAGCGCTTGCGTGAGAAAAGATCGGTAGCGGAGCGGATTGTTGCTCACAATATGCAATTTATGATCTACATCTTTTCAGGATGGGCTCCTTACTACTCTGGTACAGTTCCTTCACTTTGTTCAAAATATTTTTGTAATTTTGATATAAATTGCCGACAGATTTTATTCGTATGTGGAGACGACGACAATATTTTGCACTTGGAAAACTTTGCTTGCGTTGCCGACATAAGCTGTTGCACCAATCACTGCGATTTTCATGTGTGACTTCTTGTTGAGATTCGATTGATGAGATGAGCGCATGCAAAGGCCGTCTGAAACTTTTAGTTTCAGACGGCCTTTAAATTAAGATGATTAAACAGCGGCGACGGTAAAACGTTCAAACAAATGCGCTTTGTTTTCCGCATCGTCGGCGATGGCGACTGCCAAATCGGCCACGCTGATGCCTGCCGGAATTTCACCGTCCATCAGCAAATCGTCTTTACCCAAGCGGTATTTGCCGGTTTTGTCTTCGCTGAAACCGCCGTCCGCGCCCAGTCGTGCCGGAGGGGAAACGAAAGACCAGTTCACGTCGCGGCGCGGCAGGAGTTCTGCCAAGAGATGGCGTGCGGCATTGGCACCGTCGAAAATTTCTTTCGGGAAGTCGGGCGTATCGATAACTTGCAAACCGGGTGCCACATACAGGCTGCCCGCGCCGCCGACGACCAATAAATAAGGCACTTGTGCTGCTTTTGCCGCTTCGACGATGCTGTTTGCGCCGTGTGTGAAATCCGCGCCGATGTTGGGATTGGTCCAGCCGGGGTTGAATGCGCTGACCACGGCATCAAAACCGGCCAGTTTGTCGGCAAAATCTGCTGCGTTGACATCTGTGGAGACTGCGGCAACATTTTGTGCTTGGAAAACTTTGTCTGTGTTGCGAGCGAAAGCGGTCACTTCATGGCCGCGGCCTGCCAATTCTTGAACGACTGCGTTGCCGACATAACCAGTTGCACCGATAACTGCGATTTTCATGTTTGACTCCTTGTGGGGATGTGATTGATTAGATAAGTGCATTGTAAGGCCGTCTGAAACGCTTGATAATCCCTGATTTACTGTTATTATTATGAAGTTTAACTACATAATTAGTCGAAATGCAAGACATCAAACCCCTGCTTGTTTTCGCTACCGTCCTCGAACACGGCAGCATGAATGCCGCTGCTGCCGCGTTAGGCATGACGCCGTCTGCTGTCAGCCAGCACATCAACCGCCTCGAAACCCTGCACGGCATCAAGCTGTTAAACCGCAGTACGCGCAGTCTTGCGCCTACCGATGCCGGCCGTGCCTTGGGCGAATACTGCCGCCGTCTCGCCGCCACGCTTGCCGATACGCGTACCGTTATCGACAATCTGAAAACCGAACCTGTCGGCGAATTGCGCATTTCTCTAACTTCTACGGTCATCGAATCCCACGCTTTTCAGACGGCTTTTTCGCGATTGCAAACTGAGTTCCCTAAAATCCGTCCTGTCTTTAATTTCAGCGATACCTTGGACGACCTGCAACACAATCAGACCGACATCGCCATACGTGGCGGCGACCGCGCTTTGGACGATCCCAATTTGGTTGCGCGCCATCTCGTGACGTGGCCGTACATAATTTGCGCCGCGCCGGATTATCTCGACCGGCATCCGCCCATTACCCATCCCTCTCAGCTTCACGCCCACCGCTGGCTGCATTTTTTACCTGTCCGCACGACCTTGCAAAACGGTGAAGAAAGCTATTTCCTCGACGTCGCCGACAGCATTGCCTGTACGCATCTTGCCGCCGTGTGCAATCTGACCGAAAGCGGTTTCGGTTTGTCTTTACAAGTGGGTGGCGAAGTAAGGGAGAAAATTGCGCAAGGCCGTCTGAAAGCGGTTTTGCCTGAATGGACATTGCCGCCGGTCAGCCTTTATTTGGTGACGCCTTATCGTGTGCAGTCTGCCAAAACCGAGGCTGCCGTGCGGATTTTTACCGAGAGTTTTGCCAAGGAAGGGGATTTATGAACGCGGAAAATTGGAGCGTTTACCTGATTTTGTGCGAAAACGGCGCGTTTTATTGCGGCATCAGCAACCGTCCTCAAGAGCGATTTGCAGCGCATTTGTCAGGAAAAGGCGCAAAATACATGCGTTTGAACAAGCCTGTCGAGATGCGCATCGTTTCAGACGGCCTGAGCAAAAGTGAAGCGCTGAAACGGGAAGTCGGCATTAAGAAATTGACGGCAGAGCAGAAGCAGGGATTGTGGGTTGAAGCTGAAACATTGGCAAAAGACTAATGGCGACAATGGATTAAATTGTAGTCGGAATATGAATAACCACATAAATAGGTAAGCCTGCTGGTGTCTTTTGCATGGCCAAGCGGCAAATGTTTATTAACATGATTCAAAAAGGCCGTCTGAAACCTGATTGGGATTCAAACGGCCTGTTTGGATGGGGATGGCTTTTAGGTTGACGCTACTTATGGAGAAGTCGGTAAAAAGTTGAATTCTAAAAGAAACTTTGAAAATAAAATGAGTAACTGCTTGAACAATAAAATGAAAGTTATCGCGTTTTATGACAAATGGGGGTGAATTTCTATCCGAGTAGAGAGGTGGTGTCAATATGTTTTTCAGTTTTTGAGACAAAATCTGATTTATACCAATATTTATTATAGTGTAGGTCGAAAGTATTAGTTTCTATGCTAGAATTTTTAAGCTGTTTATATAAAACAGTGATTTAAACTAAAACTAAGGAAAGACCGAACATGAACAAATTACTGATTGCCGTAATGATGATGGCTGGTTTGACAGCTTGTTCCCAAGAGGCTAAACAGGAGACTCAAGAGGCTGCTCAAGCCGTTGCATCTGAAGTTAAAACCGAAGCCGCTTCTGCTGCCGATGCGACTGCATCTGCCGCTCAAGAAGCTGCCGATAAAGCCGAAGCCGCTGCCAGCAAAGCAGAGGAAGCCGCTAAACCTGAAGAAGCTGTCAAGCCTGAAGAGAAAACCGAAGCGCCTGCCGCTGAAGCCAAGCCTGCCGAATCCGCCAAAGTGGACGGCAAAGCTGTTTTTGAAGCGAACTGTAAAGCATGCCACAGCGGCTTGATTCCCGGCGCTCCGGCCGTAGGCAAAAAAGAAGACTGGGCGCCTCGCATCAAACAAGGCCAAGACACTCTGCACAAACACGCAATCGAAGGCTTCCAAGCCATGCCTGCCAAAGGCGGCAACGGCAGCTTGAGCGACGACGAAGTGAAAGCCGCAGTTGACTACATGGCCAACGAATCCGGCGCTAAATTCTAAATCATACCGATTGAAACGCACCTTGCCACAAGGTGCGTTTTTTATATTCAGGCGGATGAAAGTTGAAATAGGGCCGATAAACGGGCAAAGGCCGTCTGAAACATTTTATTTTGAAGCACAATCGGCTAAAATCAGGCGAATGATTTTATGCAGGAGCAAACCATGAGCAATCAACACGACAACGTAGATGCCGGCGAAATCGCCAAGTTCAGCCAAATCGCCGATAAATGGTGGGATAAAAACGGCGAATTCAAGCCCCTGCATGACATCAACCCCTTACGCCTCGACTATATCGACGGCTATGCCGGATTGGCAGGTAAACGCGTGCTGGATGTAGGCTGCGGCGGCGGGATTTTGTCAGAAAGCATGGCCAAACGCGGCGCAGAACACGTGACCGGCATCGATATGGCGGAAAAATCCCTGCAAACCGCCGCTGCCCATGCGACCGCTCAACACGTTGCCAATATCGATTACCGCTGCATCCGCGTTGAAGACCTCGCCGCCGAGCAGCCGCACAGCTTTGACGTGGTAACGTGTATGGAAATGATGGAACACGTTCCCGATCCGGCCGCCATCGTTCAAGCCTGTGCGAAACTGGTCAAACCAGACGGCATGGTGTTTTTCTCCACTATCAACCGCAATCCCAAATCTTATCTGCATCTGATTGTCGGTGCGGAATATCTGTTGAAATTCGTTCCCAAAGGCACGCATGACTGGAAAAAATTCATCACGCCGGCAGAACTCGCACGTATGTGCCGCCAAGCCGGATTGGATACCGTCGGCAGCAAGGGCATGACCTACAATTTGTTGAGCGGCCGTTATTCTTTGTGTGACTCGACCGAGGTCAACTACATGGTTGCCTGCCGTCCGGCGTAAGGTTCCACGGATAAAACACACGGGCTTGCCCGATATTTGAAACAGTATGTCGAAAGCAGCTTAATTCAAATATCGGTAAGGCAAATCAGGCCGTCTGAAAAGAAAAAAGGCATGTGCGATACATGCCTTTTTTGTATGTGGGTTGTACTCGTTATTCCGTCCAAGACGAATACGGATGTTTGCTCAAATACGCATTGGTGAACTTACCGTCTGACGTGATTTCCTTGCCCAACCAAGACGGTTTGGGGAACTCGGTATCTTCAGACGGCAATTCGATTTCCGCCACAATCAATGGCGCATTGTCGCCGAAATATTCGTCTATTTCATACACAAAGCCTTCAAATTCGACCCGATAGCGGTATTTTTCCATTTTAAACGGGCACATATCCGCCATCATCGCCTGCGCGTGAGCCAGCGGGATTTCGTATTCAAACTCGCTGCGCGTCATATCGGAAATATAGCCTTTCAGGGTCAGCCAGGCTTGCGAACCGATAATCCGCACGCGGATGGTGCGCTCTTTTTCCACGCTCAAATAGCCCTGTTGCAACACCAGCGGCTCGCCTGCCGCTTCGCGCCAACTGTCATCCGCCAGCAAAAAGCGGCGTTCGATTTCGACCGTCATGAATTCTTTCCTTATTTACCAAACAGGCCGTCTGAAGATTAAAACGGCTTGAAAACCACCATATAAAGCGCGGCCACCATCATCAAAACGGGGAGTTCATTGAATACCCGATACCAGCGGTGCGAATACACATTGCTGCCGTTTTGAAAACGGCGCAGCAACAGGCCGCAATAAAGCTGATAAGCCAAGAGCAGCAGGCCGCACAATAATTTAACCGCCAGCCAGCCGTTGCCCCACCAATTGTTGACAAAGCCGATGGCCGCGCCGAATATCAGCGTTCCCCAGCCCAAAGGCGACATAAAGCGGTACAGCCGCCGCGACATATCCGTCAGCCGTACATATTCAGCGCTGCCGGGTTCTAATTGCGCCAGATTCACATAAATCCGCGGCAGATAAAACAGTCCGGCAAACCAAGAAATCACAAAAAATATGTGTAACAGCTTAAACCACAAATACATTTCAGACGGCCTCAACACCTAAAACCGTTATTTTATCCGCAATGCGGCCCAAGCCGAAACAAAATAGTCAAAACAATCCGACAAGGTGCGCCACAACAATGTGTGGCAGGCATGATTTTACCCAAAAGCCAAATTGTAAATTCCGCAATAATATGCACATTGAGATATGCAAAATGCAAAAAACTTGCTAGAATCCTATGCTATTTAACTATAAAAGCATTATGGACGGAAAACATGAAACAATTTGAAATCAGCAGCAGCGTCAGAAAAGCGCTTTGCGACTACCTGAATACGCACAATCTAAACCTCAAAGCCGCCATGGACAATGAAACAACCAATGGCGAAGTCGCGGCCATCGTTCACGCAGGATTGCCGGCGATGATTCGGAAAATCTATTCTTTGGAAAAAATGAAAACCTTTTTCTGGACGAAAAAAGATTTGATGATGGAGTTTATCAATATGCGCTTGGCAGCCGGCGATAAAAAGGGCAAAAACTAATTTTAGCGTTGAGCCGAGGGAGATAGGAGTTTGAAATGTGGACTTCAGTTTCTCCCGAAAAAATTGTTAGAGATTGGACGTATTTTGTTCCTCATTAATTGTGCCAACCGAAAGGCCGTCTGAAACATTTCAGACGGCCTTTAATTTTGAATCAGCAACCTTTCTGTTTAAAACGGCGGATTTTCAAATCAAGCTGCGTTGTCGAAACCGCTGTGGCGGAGCAGGGCATCCAGGCTTGGTTCGCGGCCGCGGAAGGCTTTGAAGGATTCGGCTGCGCTGCGCGAACCGCCTACGGCCAGTATTTCTTTCCAGAAGCGGCGGCCGGTTTCGGCAACGTCGTCGCTTTCTTCAAAAGCGGCGTAAGCGTCTGCACTCAAAACTTCCGCCCATGCGTAGCTGTAATAGCCTGCGGAGTAGCCGCCGGCGAAGATGTGGCTGAAGCTCAAGGCAAAGCGGTTGTATGCCGGTGGTTGGGTCACGGCGACTTCTTGACGCACTTTGTCTAAGATTTGCGGCCATTCTTTCAGACGACCTTCATCTTCCTGATGGTAGATTTCCATGTCGAAGAGGGCAAATTCCATCTGGCGGACGAGGAACATACCGCGTTGGAAGTTTTTAGCCGCGTGCATTTTGTCGAACAGCTCTTTCGGCAATACCGCGCCGGTTTCTTCGTGCGAGGACATTTGCGCCAATACGTCGTATTCCCAAACGAAGTTTTCCATGAATTGGCTAGGCAGCTCGACCGCGTCCCATTCGACGCCGTTGATGCCGGATACGCCCACTTCGTCAACTTGGGTCAACAAGTGGTGCAGGCCGTGGCCGGTTTCGTGGAAGAGGGTGATGATTTCGTCGTGGCTCAAACGCGCTTCTTTGTCGCCAACAGGCGGGGTAAAGTTGCAGACGAGGTAGGCGGTCGGCAGTTGCAGCGTACCGTCGGCGAAACGGCGGCGGCCTTTGTAGCCGTCCATCCATGCGCCGCCGCGTTTGCCTTCGCGTGCGTACAAGTCCATGTAAACGCCGCCGATGGTTTGGCCGTCTTGTTTCAGCTCGAAATAGCGCACGTCTTTGTGCCAAACGGGGACGGTTTTTTCAGCCAGCTCGATGCCGTAGAGTTTTTTGATTTGGGTAAACAGGCCTGCCAATACTTTGCTGATAGGGAAGTATTTTTTCACTTCGGTTTCGCTGAAGGCGTATTTGGCTTGGCGCAGTTTTTCGGCGGCGTAGCTCAAATCCCAAGATTGTGGATCTTCGATATTCAGGTTTTCGCGTGCAAAGGCTTTGATTTCGGCAAAGTCTTTTTCGGCAAACGGTTTGGCGCGGCGGGCAAGGTCGTGCAGGAAATTCAGAACCTGTTCGGGCGTATCCGCCATTTTGGTTGCCAGCGACAGCTCGGCGTAGTTTTTGAAGCCGAGCAGTTTGGCGGTTTTCAGCGCGTTTGCGAGGGTTTGTTCGACGTTGGCTGTGTTGTCGAATTTGCCTTCGTCAGCCAATTCGCTGGCACGGGTAACGTAGGCGCGGTAGATTTGTTCGCGCAGTTCGCGGTTGTCAGCGTATTGGATAACGGCGAGGTAGTGCGGAATCTGCAGGCCGATTTTGTAGCCTGTTTTGCCTTCGCTTTGCGCGGCGGCGGCAAACATGGCGATGGAGTCTTCGGGAATACCGGCAAGCGGCGCGGCATCGTCAAAGTAAATGCCGAAAGCGTCGGTCGCGTCTTGGATGTTTTGTGCGAATTTGGCGCCCAGTTGCGCGCCTTCGGTTTGCAGTTGCGCCAGTTCTGCCTGCTGTTCGGGCGGCAATTCGGCACCGCTGAGGACGAAATCGCGCAAGTCGTGGTTGAGCTTGGTTTGCTGTGCTTGGGAGAGGGTGTTGAATTCGGCAGAATTTTTGATGATTTTGAAGCGGTTGTACAACTCGATGTCTTGACCGATTTCGGTGAAGAAAATGGTGATTTCAGGCATCAATTCGTTGTATACGGCACGCAGCTCGGGCGTATCGACCACGGAGTTGAGATGGGAAACCACGCTCCAAATGCGGCCGACGCGTTCGGTAATGTCGGTTAGTTTTTCGACGGTGTTGGCCCAGTCGGTGTGCGTTTGCGCTTTGATGGCGGCGATTTGTTCACGTGCTTCGGCAATGGCGGTTTGCAGGGCGGGTTTGATGTCTTCGGTTTTGATTTGGTCGAAACGGGGTTCTTCGCCCAAGTGGAGCAGGACGTTGTCGCTCATATGGTTTCTCCTGAATAAGATGGATTCAGACGGCTTTGTGGCCGTCTGAAAAGAAAACGATAGGCGTTATATGGTGGCAGACAGGCAGAATTAAAGTGTCTCGCCTGCCTGTCTGCCAATCTTATTCTGCGCCGCGTGGATTGGCGTGCAATGGCGCAGCCAGCTCGAGGCGCATGGTGGTGCCTTCGGGGGCGTAAACTGCATTAGCAAGATTGGTTTGCAGGGATTCGGCAAACGAGCCGCGATACACTTTTGCGCCTTGGTGGGTCAGGTTGGATTGCACGTCGACGTACACTTCTCCGCCGATTTGACGCCAGAGGTAGCAGAAGGTGTAGTCTTCGGACAGATAGCGTTTGCTTTCGGGATCGACCATGCAGTCGAAGAAGCGGTAGTGCAGGCCTTTGTTTTCCGGGCTGTAGTCGCTGTCGGAGACGTAGTTCAACTCGGGGTAGGCCTCTATCATTTTTTCAAATACGCTGCGTTTGATAACCATGAAGCCGGTTGGCGCGTCATGGACTTTCATAAAACCGTCTTCATCGACTTTCAATACGATTTCACCGTTTTCATCTTTGTCGTTGGTGTTGACGGTGTAAGAAGTGTACATGCGCTCAAAATCGGCTTGAGTCATGCCGGCCGGAAGGCCTGCTTTCGGCCAGTTTTCGCGTTTGAGCGGATAAACGCCGGCTACAACGTCTTTATCGGCCAAGAGCAGGCGGTAGAATGAGTCGGGAGAGAAGCCGATGTCGGAGTCAATCCAGAATAAATGCGTCCATTCTTTGTTTTCCAAAAATTTGGCCACGCAGTTGTTGCGCGCGCGCGTAATCAGGCTTTCGCCGCGCTGCATCATTACTTGCAGCGGCAGGCCGAGGGAGGCGTTGGTGTGGACGATGTTCAGAAGCGAGAGGGTGTAGTTGTGGAAATATTTGCCGTCATGGCTGGGGGTCATAATGACGGGATACATTTCGGCAAGGGCTGATTCGGGCAACATGACTTTTCCTTATTGTTGATTGTGAACTTCATTATTGTAAGGGATTTGATTGTATCAATAAACAAACCGTACTATTTTGTTTGGTTGATCAGTCGGTATTGCGTGCGCAAAAATTCGTCTAAGACGGCCTGTTGTATTTCCAGCCGTTTGGAAACGGGGGAGGCGAAGCGTACGATGATGTGGTACACCTTGTCATCATGCGGCACGCGGGACACGCGCGGCTGGGCGGCGGGGGTAATAAAGAGTTTTTGCGCTTGAACGTTTTCCAAATATTGTTGGATAACGGGAACATAGGCTGCGCACAAGGGCTCAAGAACGGCTTTCAGACGGCCTATGATTTCGTCCGAATCCAAATGAATCGGCACGGGGATTTCCACCGTATGAATCACATAATTGCCCAAAATATTGTCGCGGCGCACGGTATGGCTCAAAAGCAGGCTGTTGGGAAACGAGAGCGTTTTGCCGGAAAGCTGGCCGATCAACGGATTAGGGCCGATTTGCATCATCAGCGTGTTCAGCATATTGATATCGACCACCCGTCCGCGCAGGCCGTTGATTTCGATGTAATCGCCGATGGAGTATTGTTTGGTTACCGAGCGCAGGATGCTGCCGGACAAACACATAATCAGCTCTTTGGTTGCCACCACAATCGCCGCGGCCACTGCAAACATCGACAAGGCTAAAGTTTGAATCTGCGCCGCCCAAATCATCGCCAGCCCGAGCAGGATCAGCAACATGGTCACGTTGCGGCTGAACACCAGCGAGCGGCGTTTGTTTTCAATGCTCAAATCCGGATGGCTGCGAAAATGCGCCGAGAGCAAAATGCTGCGCCCGGCAATGACGGCCACAATCATCAATACCGACATCAATGCCGATTTAATGATTTCTTCACTGACAGGCAAAGCGTTCAGCCATTCATGCATGGTGTTCCACATAATACTGTTTCCTTTCCCTTTTTAGGTCGTCTGAAAACTCACGTGTTCAAAAATTTCTGCCGCACACGCTTCCGATACCGCAAACAAAGTTGCCACGCTGCCCAAAGTCCGTTGCGCTGCCACGCTCAAATCATCGCGGCACACTTCGCCCAGCCACTCAACCGGCCGTACCAGCGACATTTTTTCATCGTCCCATTGCGGACAATGTACCGCTCCGCCCGTAATCCTGCCAACCCGATAACGGCGCAGGGTAGGCGAGTAGGTCAATACGGCATCTCCATCGGACAACTCGTTGACAAACCGCCACATCTGAGCCGCACCCGATTGCGCCGTTCTCAACTTCACATCCGGCACGGCTGAACGGTAAATATCCGTCAGTTCCTCACGGCCAAAACCCTTGGCCGCCGCTTCGGCCAGCATAGGCCAGGCCAACGCCACCACACCGCGTTCAAAAAATACATCATAAAGCGCACCTTGCGTGCTGCGAACCATATAAAGTCTGGCTTGTTTTCCCATTGCAGTACCTGTTTGTTTGAAGAACCCATCTCTTTGTTTCCATGTTACCCGTTACGGCTGAAAAATTCGATATTTTGAATTATCGGAAGGGTTTTAAGTTCTCGCTGAAAATAAATGAATGATGAATAAAAGGCCGTCTGAAAAACAAAATAGTCTGATATATCAATAGATGATATATCGTAACAATATATTAATAACTGTAAAATTTTTTACGTTTGCATCAAAAAAAGATAAGATAAAAAATCAATCACGAAAGATTGCTATTCACTGAACATTAGGAGAGAAAAAATGACCTGTAAAACCCACGAACATCATGACCACGTCCACGGCGCAAACTGCGGCCACACTGCCATCAAACATGAAGGCCACGTCGATTATCTACACGACGGCCACCTGCACCATGAGCACAACGGCCACTACGACGAGCATGCACTGAGCGTCAATGAAACCAACCCTGACGGCTGCCACCCGGTTGACACCTGCCACGGCCACGTTCACGGCGAAGGTTGCGGCCACGAAGCCGTACCGCACGGCGATCACGTCGACTACATCGTCAACGGCCGTCTGCATCACCAACACGGCGATCACTGCGACGACCATGGCCCGGTTGAAATCGTTAAATAAAACTGTTTTTCAGACGGCCTTTGATATGGGGCTTCTATAGAAAAAGGGGGTGTATTTTCACCCCCTTTTTTTGTGGGCTATCTTTTCCTATTAGCCAAAGTCTCTTGCAATAAACTTTTCAGATAATCTCTCTATACAATAAGGTCGTCTGAAAGCCTCAATCCGTATTTGATTTATGTTTTTAAAGCGCTTTTTAAATTAAAGGCCGTCTGAACGTGTAGTTTCAGACGGCCTTTAGTCTTACCAATTCACACGAACTGCCCTGCTGCCGAGCAATGTTTCCAGTTCGTCAAACAAGGCGGTGCTTGGCGTTACAATCCATTTGGGCGCAATTTTCAATTTACCCGATGCTTTGCCGTTGCTGTACGATAGTTGCAGCGGGATGTGCGACGTGTCGGGCAGGCGGTGGGCGGTGAGGATGGCGGCGAGGCGCGTGATGTCGTGGCCGGGAGCTAGGGCGAGGCTGAGGCTGCGGGCGTAGCGTTCGCGCGCCATTTGCAGGGTCATGACTTGGTTGGCCATGATGCGCAGCCCGTCGCCGCCTCCGTAGTCGTCACGGCTGACTTTGGACTCGATAATCAGCACTTGGTCGGATTTGAGGTAGTCGGCGCAGTTTTCCAGCGTGTGGCCGCTGACCATGATTTCAATCTGCCCGCTCAAATCTTCGAGGCTGACGAAGGCGATTTTGCCGCGCTTGCCCATCATGGTGCGCACGGCGGTAACGAATCCGGCGAGGCGCGCGCTGTCTTGCGGTTTCAGACGGCCTAATTTGGTCGGGGCGATTTGGCGGACTTCTTGGGCATACGGGCCGAACGGGTGGCCGGACAGATAAAAGCCGATGACGGTTTTTTCTTCGGCAAGTTTTTCCGATTCGCTCCACATCGGCGCGTCGATGAGCTGCACCGGCTCGATAGCGTCTTCCATCATGTCAAACAGTCCACCCTGATTGGCGTTGGCGGCTTTTTGGTCGGCGTTGTTCATGGCGAGGTCGATGTTTGCCAAGAGCATGGCGCGGTTGGGTTCGATGCTGTCGAACGCGCCGCCGCGGATCAGGGCTTCGAGGGTGCGGCGGTTCATGTGTTCTTTGCCGACGCGCTCGCAGAAGTCCAAGAGGCCGGTAAATTTGCCGCCGCTTTGCCGCGCGGCGATGATGGATTCGACGGCGGCTTCGCCCGTGCCTTTAATCGCGCCGAGTGCGTAGCGGATTTTCATGTTCGGATACGGCGTGAAGCGGTAGTCGGATTCGTTGATGTCGGGCGGCAGGAACTCGATGCCGTTGGCGCGGCAGTCGTCGTAGAAATGCTTGAGCTGGTCGGTGTTGTCCAATTCAGACGACATGGTTGCTGCCATAAATTCGGCGGGGTAGTGCGCTTTGAGCCATGCAGTCTGGTAGGAAATCAGGGCGTAGGCGGCGGCGTGGGATTTGTTGAAACCGTAGCCGGCGAATTTTTCCATGTAGTTGAAGATTTCGTCGGATTTTTCGCGCGAAATACCTTGTTTTGCCGCACCTTCGGCGAAAATTTCGCGGTGTTTCACCATTTCTTCGGGCTTTTTCTTACCCA
Source organism: Neisseria sp. HMSC064D07 (assembly GCF_001837185.1). NCBI lineage: Bacteria > Pseudomonadati > Pseudomonadota > Betaproteobacteria > Neisseriales > Neisseriaceae > Neisseria > Neisseria sp. HMSC064D07. The sequence continues at coordinate 25,951 of NZ_KV831654.1, forward strand.
TGGCGCGACGCAGTAAGTCCGCGCCGCCGAGCGAGTAGCCGCCGATAATCTGCGCCGCCTGCATCACTTGTTCCTGATATACCATAATGCCGTAGGTCGGCGCGAGGATGCCTTCGAGCAGCGGATGGATGTATTGGAATTCCTGTCCCTTCATGCGCGCGACGAAGTCGGGAATATTGTCCATCGGGCCGGGACGGTAGAGCGACACGAAGGCGATAAGTTCTTCAAACTTGGTCGTGTGCGCCGTTTTCAGCATTTTTTTCATGCCGGTCGACTCGAACTGGAACACGGCGGTGGTGTTCGCATCGCGGAAGATTTGATAGGCGGCTTGGTCGTCAAGCGGAATCTTGCCGACATCGACGATATCGCCGGTGGTGTTTTTGATGTTGTTCTGCGCCATTTCGATAATGGTCAAGTTGCGCAGACCCAAAAAGTCGAACTTCACCAAGCCCACGTCTTCCACGTCGCCTTTGTCGTACATGGATACGGGCGAGGCGGATTCGTCCGCCTGATACACAGGGCTGTAATCGGAAATCTTGCCCGGCGCAATCAACACGCCGCCTGCGTGCATACCCAAACCGCGCGTCAGGTCTTCCAGCTTTTTCGCCAGCGTAATCAGTTCGTCCGCTTCTTCCGCTTCAATCAATTCCTGAATCTGCGGCTCGGCCTCCATGGCTTTTTCTAAACCCAGGGGTTTGTTGGCTTCCAACGGAATCAGCTTGGACAGTTTGTCGCACAGCATAAACGGCAGTTCCAGCACGCGCCCCACGTCGCGGATGACTGCTTTGGACGACATCGTTCCGAAAGTCACAATCTGGCTTACCGCATCCGCGCCGTATTTTTCGCGCACATATTCAATCACGCGGCCACGGTTTGCCTGACAGAAGTCAACGTCAAAGTCAGGCATGGAGACGCGTTCAGGGTTTAAGAAACGTTCGAACAGCAGCGCGTATTTGAGCGGATCAAGGTCGGTAATCTTCAATGAATACGCCACCAATGAGCCTGCACCCGAACCACGGCCCGGTCCTACCGGACAGCCGTGCGTTTTTGCCCAGTTGATAAAGTCTTGTACGATAAGGAAATAGCCGGGGAATTTCATCTGGATAATGATGTTCAGCTCAAAATCCAAACGTTCCTGATATTCCGGCATTTTTGCCGCCCGTTCCGCCTCGTCGGGATAAAGCTGAACCATGCGTTCCTGCAAACCCTCGTTGGACAGTTTCACCAAATAATCGTCCAGCGACAGGCCGTCCGGGGTAGGGAAGAGCGGCAGGAAGTTTTTGCCCAATGTGATGTGCAGATTACAGCGTTTGGCAATTTCTACCGTGTTTTCCAAGGCTTCAGGCAAATTGGCGAAACGTTCGGCCATGGTTTCCGGCGGAATGAAAAACTGGCTCGGCGTGAAATCGCGCGGACGTTTTTTGTCCGTCAATACCCAGCCGCCTGCAATACACACCCGCGCCTCGTGCGCGTTGAAATCGTCGCGGCTCATAAACTGTGTCGGATGCGTCGCCACCACTGGCAAACCCAGTTCCTCAGCCAGCTTCACGCTGCCCGAAACGCAAGCCTCCCATTCAGGGCGTTCGGGCAGGCGTTGCAGCTCTAGATAAAACGCATCGGGAAACCATGCTGCATATTTCAACGCCGCCGTACGCGCCGCGTCTTCATTGCCGTTCAAAAGATTCACGCCCACTTCGCCGTAATGTGCGCCGCTCAAACAAATCAAGCCGCTGTTGTCGCCGTTTTTCAGCCATTCGGGGTTGAGTTCCGCATGATGGATATTGCGGTCTTTGCCGACATAAGCCTCCGTTAAAAGCTCGCTCAAGCGCAGATAGCCCGCATCGTTGCGGATAATCAGCATGGCGCGAAACGGCTTGTCGGGCGCATTCGGATTGCCTATCCACACATCCGCCGCGCCGATGGGCTTAATCCCTGCGCCGCGGCAGGCTTTATAGAATTTCACCAAGCCGAATTCGTTCATCAAATCGCTGATGCCCAAAGCAGGCAAACCGTATTCCTGCGCTTTGGCAATCAGTTTTTTAATCCGCACCATACCGTCGGTAATCGAAAATTCGGTATGCAGGCGCAGGGGGATGTAGGTCGGCTCGGTCATGGCAAAATCGGCGTGAACAATAAAAGGCGTATTGTAGCAGGGTTGGCAGCTAAAGGCCGTCTGAAAACCAAATGTAATGGGGTTGGATAAAGCAAATCAAACAGAAGGGGCTTTCTTTCAGACGGCCATGTTAAAATATCGCCATTATTGAAAAGGATTAAATGATGGAAGCAACCGTCTATCTTGAAGACAACGAATACATCGCGTTGTGCGACTTATTGAAATTGGCCGGCCTTGCCGAAAGCGGCGGACAGGCAAAAGCGTTTATCGCCGAAGGGCTGGTGTTGCGCAACGGCGAAACCGAAACCCGTAAAACCGCCAAAATACGCGGTGGCGAAGTGATTGAGTTTGACGGTGCGCGCTTGGAAATCGCCGATGGATACGACTCTGAAGAATAAAGCCGAAGCCATCTTGGGCGAGCCGTTGTTAGACGAACCTGTCCGCCCTGAGTCGTGGGAATGTTGCGGCAGCGAGTGCGGCGATGCCTGTATCCAGACAATGTATTGGGCGGAAAAAGCACGTTATGACGCGCAACAGCGGAAATTGAAAGAAGCTGGTTGGACTGATGGTGAAGATGAGGTAAAGGCCGTCTGAAAACGATTGGGCTTGATAGGAGCTGTGTTTCAAACAATGCTGCATTAAAGCCAATGCCGTCTGAAAGTTTCAGACGGCATTGGCTTTTTTAAAGTTTAAATTAAGATTGTGTTACCTCGGAAGCGGTTGCATTTTCAGGTGTGTCAGGTACAGCATCTGCAGGAGCCTGATAATCTGTATTTTGCGATGAAGAGGGCTCGGCATTGTCATGGTTATCATGTTTATGATGCTTATCATGTTTACCAAAGTGTCGTTTGTCTTGATCGTCATCTTGTGCTACTGCCAATACTTTGCCGTTTTGAGCATCAACCAAAGCTTCGTATTCGACGCCGTCTTTCAAGATTTCTACTTTGTAACGGCCGCCCAAATGTTGTTTGTATTTGTAATCGACATCTTTAACGACGCCGCCCACTTCCGCTACCGCTGCTGCGGCTGCTTGCTGGCCGGAAACCTTTGCAAATATACCTTCTTTGAAAGCCATAGTACCTGCTGCACCAGCAACGCCCAAACTTGAAGCAATAATACCGGCAATGATGAGTTTTTTTGAAATAAAAGCGTTAATGCGTTTCATGATTTTCTTTCCTACTGTGTTGTTGAACGATGAATGCATTCTATGCCTCAACAATTAGCTGAATATGAGCAAAATGCTAAGATGTGTAATTAGTTGCAATACTAAAATTAACACTTTAATAATAATGGAGATCGAAGCCGCGCTTTCAGACGGCCTTGCTGATATGTTGTGATGGCATATTTGGCGAAAGTTTTGGTTTGCGTGTGAAAACAAAAAGTGTGATGAAAAAAGGGCATGTGTGATACATGCCCCGAATTAAATGGTAAACGCGATGGTGAGAAAACAAATGACGGAATAAAATTTGCGGTTGGTCAACTCATCTCATTCCGCCTTGTTTTACAATCATTCAGGCGATGCTTCGCCTGCAAGATTCTCGATTTCTTTGCGATGCGCGTCAAACCATGAGCCGACCACTTGATTGACTTCGTCCATACCTTGCTTTTTCAGGCTGGAGAACAGTTGAACGCTGATTTTTTGACGCTCGGTGTAGGGCTTGAGTGATTTTTTTACCGTCGCTAAAGTTTTAATCTGGTCGTTTTTAGACAGCTTGTCTGCTTTTGACAGCAGGATATGCACAGGACGGCCGGTGATGTGGAAAAAGTCCAGCATTTGAATGTCTAAAGCTTTTAGCGGATGGCGCGAGTCCATAATCAAAATCAGGCCGATCAATTGGCGGCGTTGTTGCAGGTAGTCGCCCAAGAGTTTGACCCAGTGCGCACGAATGGCCTCCGGTACTTGCGCGTAGCCGTAGCCGGGCAAGTCGACCATGAAATTGCCGTTTTCCAGTTCAAAGAAATTGATGTGTTGGGTGCGGCCCGGTGTTTTGGAAACGTAGGCAAGGCGCACATGATTGGTTAAAGTATTGATGGCGCTGGATTTGCCGGCATTGCTTCGGCCGACAAAGGCAATCTCGGCCGGCGTATCGGGCAGGTCTTTCAGATGGTTGACCGTTGTAAAGAATTTGGCGTTTTGAAAAAGGTTCATCAGGATTTCCTTGCATGGAAACAAAACTGCAACATCATAATTTGTATCGGGCATTTATGTTGCAGCAGTTTGGTAATTTGAGTAGTAATTTAATGTAAACTTGGTATAGAATAGCACGTTTATAGAATTATCGGTTTTAATCGGGAAAATTCCCCGGTATTTGAGTATAAAAAAGGCATTGACGCGGTACGCAATGCTGTAATCAGGAGCACTCCATGAAACGATTGACTTTATTGGCCTTGGTATTGGCTGCCGGTGCGGTTTCCGCTGCCCCTAAAGCAGATGCTGAAAAAGGCAAACAGGTAGCGACTACTATCTGTGCGGCGTGTCACGCAGCCGATGGTAACAGCGGTATCGCAACTTATCCTAAACTGGCAGGTCAGGCTGCGGCCTACACCTACGGTCAAACCATGGCCATCAAAGACGGTACCCGTACCCACGGTGCTGCCGGCGTGATGAAACCGATGGTGATGAACTTGTCCGAACAAGACATCCGCGACGCTGCCGCCTACTATGCCAAACAACAAGGCAAACCGGGCGAAGCCAATCCTAAAGAAAACCCAGAGCTGGGCGCGAAAATCTATCGCGGCGGCCTGAGCGCTAAAAAACTGCCGGCATGTATGTCTTGCCACGGCCCTAGCGGCGCAGGTATCCCGGGCGGCGGTACTGAAATCCAAGCCTATCCTCGTTTGGGCGGCCAACACAAAGCTTACGTTGTCGAGCAAATGAAAGCTTACCAATCCGGCCAACGTAAAAACGCTATCATGGCCGATATTGCCAACCGCCTGAGCGAAGAAGAGTTGAACGCAGTAGCCAACTTCATTCAAGGTTTGCACTAAATTTCGTTCTGAAACGAGTTTATTGATACAGGCCGTCTGAAAACCCTTCAGACGGCCTTAGCCAATATAGGCCGATAAGCCTGATTGGTTTTTTCAAATAGCGACAGCAAGATTTTGACTACAATATGCAATATTCTTCCTTTCGCATCACACGTCATAGCAGTCCGTTCCATCAATCGGGTTGCCCCAAGCCGACATTTGAGACATGAGTAAATCTTCATCATCCGTCCCACTTATCCGTAGACCATGGTTTGCCTTTTTCAGCTCCATGCGTTTTGCCGTTGCCCTGCTCAGCCTGTTGGGCGTGGCTTCGATTATCGGTACGGTCTTGCAGCAAAACCAGCCACAAGTCGATTATTTGGTTAAATTCGGCCCGTTTTGGTCGCAGATTTTCGGCTTGTTGGGCCTGTACGACGTGTACGCCTCGGCGTGGTTCGTTGTCATCATGATGTTCTTGGTGATTTCCACCGGATTGTGCCTGATTCGCAATGTTCCGCCGTTTTTGCGCGAGATTCGTTCGTTCCGTGAAAACGCGAAGGAAAAATCACTGGCGGCAATGCGCCATTCCATCGTTTTAGACGGACAGGTAACGCCCGAAGTTGCGCAACGTTATTTGGAAGTGCAGGGCTATGGCTGCAAAACCGTTACGCGTGAAGACGGTTCGGTTTTGGTGGCGGCGAAAAAAGGCGCGATGAATAAATGGGGCTATATCTTTGCCCATGCCGCGCTGATTGTGATTTGTTTGGGCGGTTTGATAGACAGCAATATCCTGCTGAAAATCGGTATGCTTACCGGCCGGGTCGTGCCGGACAATACTGCGGTTTACGCCAAAGACTTTAAGCCCGAAAGCGTGTTGGGTACGTCTAATTTGTCGTTTAGGGGCAATGTCAATATTTCGGAAGGTCAGAGCGCGGATGTGGTATTTCTGAATGCGGATAACGGCATGCTCGTGCAAGACCTGCCGTTTTCCGTCAAATTGAAGAAATTTCATATTGATTTTTACGATACCGGTATGCCGCGCGATTTCGCCAGCGACTTGGAAGTCACGGACAAGGCGACCGGCAAAGTCAGCGAACACACCATCCGCGTCAACCATCCTTTGACGCTGCACGGTATTACGGTTTATCAGGCAAGTTTTGCCGACGGCGGCTCAGACTTGACGTTTAAAGCGTGGAATCTGGCTGATGCCGACCGTACTCCGGTCAAACTCAAAGCAACTTCCATGCGCGAGTTTCCGCTGGATTTGGGCAAGACCTCTTATAAGCTGGAATTTGACCAGTTTACTTCGATGAACGTCGAAGACATGAGCGAGCCGTCTGAAAAAGAGCAAAACCTGAAATCCGCCATCAATGATGTTCGCTCCGTTCGTCAGGAAGGCAAAAAATACACCAATATCGGCCCGTCTATCGTTTACCGCATCCGCGACAAAGCAGGGCAGGCGGTCGAATATAAAAACTATATGCTGCCGGTAAAACAAGATGAAGACTATTTCTTCATTACCGGCACACGCAGCGGCTTGGCGCAGCAATACCGCTGGTTGCGCATTCCGATGGATAAAAACGGTAAAATCGATACCTTTATGGCTTTGCGCCAATATTTGAAAGACGACGCGGCACGCCGTAAAACCGTTGCCAACGCCGTCAAAGGCGCACCCGCCGAAATCCGCGAGCAATTCATGGCGGCGGCGGAAAACACCTTGTCGATTTTTGCCAAAGGCGGCTATTTGGCTTTGGACGAATTTGTTACCACCAACATTCCCAAAGATCAGCAGGAAAAAATGCAGGGTTATTTCTACGAGATGCTCTATGGCGTGATGAACGCCGCTTTGGAAGACACGATCAGTACATACAACCTGCCGGCTTGGCCGCAAGATGAAAAGCGCAACCGCTTCCTGCTGCATGCAATGGACGCGTACACCGGTTTGACCGAGTATCCTGCGCCGATGTTGCTGCAATTGGACGGCTATTCCGAAGTGCGCTCTTCCGGATTGCAGATGACCCGTTCGCCGGGCGCATTCTTGGTATATCTGGGTTCAGTATTGCTGGTGTTGGGTACGGTGTTTATGTTCTATATTCGTGAAAAACGCGCGTGGCTGCTGTTTTCAGACGGCCGTATCCGTTTTGCCATGTCTTCCAGCCGCAACGAACGCGACTTGCAGAAAGAATTTCCGCAACACACACGGCAATTGCAGCAGCTTGCCAAGGATTTGAACCATGAATAACAAACATCAGGCCTTGCCCGAGCATGAGCTTCTGACACACAAATCATTTATCCGAAACCTCAACCTCTTCGACTGGGCATTCGCACTGCTGATTGCAGTCGGTGCGTTTATTGCCCAAACCCAAGCCGGTCTGCACATGGATATCTACGAAATGGTAATTTTGTGGTCGAGTGCCGGTATTGCCGTTTTTCTGGGTTGGTTTTTCAAACCGATGCGCTGGTTTATCCCTTTGGGCGTGTGCTTGGCGTATTTGGCTGTTGATTTGTATGGCGGCAACATCAAACGCGCAGACGGCTTCCTGCTCAAATACCTGTTAAGCAGCCAGTCGGCGATTATGTGGCAATGCGCGTTTGTGTTCTTTGCCTTGTTTGCCTATATCGTCGGCGCGATAGCGGCGGTACGCAAAAATGTGCCGTCCAATACGCTTTTGAGCATGGGTACCGTGTTTGCGTGGGTTTCCGCGATGGCGGGCTTTGTCGGTTTGCTGGTACGCTGGCATGAAAGCTATCTGCTGCGTCCCGATGCCGGCCATATTCCGGTTTCCAACCTTTACGAAGTATTCATCTTGTTCTTGGTCATTACGGCGCTGATGTACCTCTATTACGAAGGCCGCTTTGCCGTACAAAAACTGGGTGGCTTTGTCTTCAGCTTTATGGCGATTGTGGTCGGATTTGTCTTGTGGTACAGCGTTTCACGCGAGGCGCATGCCATTCAGCCGCTGATTCCTGCTTTGCAGTCTTGGTGGATGAAAATCCACGTTCCGGCCAATTTTATCGGCTACGGCGCATTCTGTATCGCCGCCATGCTGGGTATTGCCGAATTGCTGGCACTCCGAAAAGAAGATGCGGGCAAAAAATCATGGCTGCCGCACTCGCAAGTCATTGAAGAAGTTATGTACAAAGCGATTGCCGTCGGTTTCTTGTTCTTCACGATTGCCACCATTCTCGGCGCATTGTGGGCGGCCGATGCGTGGGGCCGCTATTGGAGCTGGGACCCGAAAGAAACTTGGGCATTCATCGTTTGGCTGAATTACGCTATCTGGTTGCATTTGCGGCTGGTGGCAGGCTGGCGCGGCAAAGTGTTGGCTTGGTGGGCGGTTATCGGCCTGGTCATTACCGCCTTTGCCTTTATCGGCGTGAATATGTTCTTAAGCGGCCTGCATTCTTACGGCACTTTGTAAGCAGCTTATCCCACACTTTATTTCAGACGGCCTTTTTCCGTTTTCGGAGAAAACGCCGTCTGAATCGTTTTTAATCATTTTTTCAGACGGCCTCAAACCATGTTGGTATTAGGAATTGAATCATCTTGCGACGAAACTGGCGTTGCGCTCTACGATACCGAGCGCGGCCTGCTGGCGCATCATTTGCACACACAAATGGCGATGCACGCCGAATACGGCGGCGTTGTCCCCGAATTGGCCAGCCGCGACCATATCCGCCGTGTCGTGCCGTTGACGCAAGGTTGCTTGAAGGAAGCAGGCGTAGGCTATGCCGATATTGACGCAGTTGCCTTTACGCAAGGCCCGGGTTTGGGAGGTGCATTGCTGGCCGGTTCAGGCTTCGCCAATGCCTTGGCATTTGCCATCGGCAAGCCCGTTATCCCCGTTCACCATCTTGAAGGCCATTTGCTCTCGCCTTTATTGGCAGACGATAAGCCTGAATTTCCATTTGTCGCTTTGCTGGTGTCGGGCGGACATACGCAATTTATGGCTGTACGCGGTATCGGTGATTACACCTTGCTGGGTGAAAGCGTGGATGATGCGGCAGGCGAGGCGTTCGACAAAACGGCCAAGCTTTTGGGCCTGCCTTATCCCGGCGGTGCCAAATTATCCGAGTTGGCCAAACTCGGCACGCCTGATGCCTTCACATTCCCACGCCCCATGCTCCATTCGCACGATTTGCAGATGAGCTTTTCCGGTTTGAAAACCGCTGTTTTAACCGCTGTCGAAAAAGTCCGCGCCGAAACCGGCAGCGATGAAATTCCGGAACAAACACGTAACGATATTTGCCGCGCTTTCCAAGATGCGGTGGTTGACGTATTAGCGGCCAAAGCCAAAAAAGCGTTGTTGGATACTGGCTTTAGAACTTTGGTGGTTGCCGGCGGTGTGGGTGCAAACTGGAAACTGCGTGATGAATTTTCGCGCTTAACCGTTAAAATGCCGTCTGAAAAAGGCAAACCAAAGCCGCAGGAAGAAAAAATCAATGTTTATTTCCCGCTGATGGCATATTGCACCGACAACGGCGCAATGATTGCCTTTGCCGGCGCGATGCGTCTTGCCGAGCGTCAGGCTGTCGGCGCATTCAATGTCAAGCCGCGCTGGCCGCTGTCGGATATTGTGAAGCAGGGCTGATGTATTAGACTGCTTCGATGCAATGAAAGGCCGTCTGAAAACCTGAAGACAGGGTTTTCAGACGGCCTTTAATGAAACGGATGTTTGCGGTAAAACTTCATTCAAAAAGATGAGTAATTTTTTCATCCGTTTTTTCTACAATATTAACTTTGATTGATTGCAAAAGGCCGTCTGAAATGACGAATTTATCCAAAGGTTTGCTGGCTGCGATAGCGTCCAATTTGTTGTTTTCCATGCTGTTTCTGTATGGTATGTGGATGCGGCCGATGACGGGGACGGAGGTGTTTGCCTGGCGCATAGTCGCCATGCTGTCGGCTTTGTGCGTGCTGATGACGATGGTCAACGGTTGGCAGGCGGCAACGCGTTTTGCTTATGGCGTCGGCCGGGATTGGAAACGATGGCTGCTGATTGTATTGCCGACGCCGATATTTGCCAGCCAGTTGTGGCTGTTTGTCTGGGGGCCGGTCAATGGGGAAGGGGTAAACATTGCCATGGGTTATTTCCTGTTTCCTTTGGCAATGATGCTGGGCGGACGGATTTGGTTTAAAGAGCGTTTGAACCGGTTACAGAGGGTGGCGGTAATCTTGGCGTGTGCAGGCGTGGCATGTGAATTGGTGCGGTCGGGCGCGTTTTCGTGGACGACTGTATGGGTGTTCGGTACTTATCCGTTTTATTATCTGCTACGTCGCAAGCTGGGCGTGCCTTCCTTAATCGGGCTGACCTTTGATTTGATGATGATTACGCCGTTTGCGTTGGCGTATATTTTGCTGGCAACGGATACGCCGGCGATGATTGCGGCCAAACCGGTTTTAATCTTTTTTATCGTGTTGCTGGGCTTCAATAGTGCAATATCCATGCATTTGAATTTGAAGGCAAATCAGTTGCTGCCGGTGGCGGTGTTCGGCATGTTGAGCTATTTGGAGCCTGTATTGCTCTTTATCGTGTCGATTGTGTGGCTGGGCGAGCCGGTACAAAAAGGCGCATTGATCGGCTATGGCCTGATTTGGTCGGGATTGTGCGTGATGATCGTCAATGGCTTGTTGGGAATGAAGAAAGAAAAGAAATTGGCTAAAGCTTGATGATAGATTGAGGCCGTCTGAAAAATGGGTTGCCCAATATTTTCAGACGGCCTTTGATATTGCAAGGGATGTATCGGATACGTCTCTTTTGTTTTACCAGCTTTGGGCGATACGATCGGCTTCTTGCAGGCGTTCGACTGTGCCGACATCCAACCAAAGGCCGTTGTGGTGTTCGCCGCTGATTTGGTTTTGGCTCATGGCCTGACGCAACAGAGGGGCAAGTTTGGCAGCCTGATGCGCCGGGGTATCTTTGAAAAGTGCGGGATGATAAACGCCCACACCGCTGAAAGTCAGGGCTTGGCCGTCTGTGGATGAAGCGGATACCAGGCCGTCTGAAAGCAGGCCGAAGTCGCCTTCGGGATGATGGGGCGGATTGTCCACCAGCCATAAATGGGCGAGAAGGTTGTGTTCCTGCATACGCTGGGCAGCCAGTCGTGCAGCTTGGAAATCAATGTCGGTCAATACATCGCCATTGACGACCAAAAATGGTTCGTCGCCCAAAAGAGGCAGGGCAGTGGCAATGCCACCGGCGGTTTCCAGGCCTCCGGCGCGCTCTGGAGAATAGGCAATGCGCACTCCGTAGTCTGAACCGTCTTTCAAGGTATCTTCGATTTGTTGGCCAAGCCAGGCATGGTTGATGACGATTTCAGTGAAACCGGCCTGTTGCAGGCGGCGTAAGTGCCAGCCGATAAGCGGCGTGCCTGCTACTTCGAGTAAGGGTTTGGGCGTGTGGTCGGTCAGGGGGCGCATGCGTTCGCCGCGACCGGCGGCCAGTATCATTGCTTTCATGGGTGTGCCTATAATGTGTGAAACAGAAAAGGTCTCAGGCCGTCTGAAAAAATGAAACCGATGTTTCAGACGGCCTGAGACCTTTATTTATGCCAAAGATTTGAATTGCCTACGGAAATACAGCAATGCCGGTGCCTGTGTGTCGGTATTGCGGATTTCGTTGATCTGAACGAAAAAGACGTAATGCGTGCCGATTTCGCGTTGATCGACAATGCTGCCGTGCAGGTGCGCCAGCGCGCCTTCGACTTCGAGCTGTCCGGTTTGCCCCCTGTGCCAAATATGGTATTCGAAGCGTTCTTCGGGCGAGAGGTCGGTCAGTCCGGCAAAGTGTTCGGCGACATCCTGCTGGCCGTCGTTGAGTGTGTTGATACACAAATCACGGTTGCCTTGCAGGATGGGAATGATGGCGGATTGGCGGTTGATGCACAGCATGACCGTCGGCGGCTCATCGGTAACGGCAGTTACGGCAGTCATGGTAATGCCATAGCGTCCCGCTTCGCCGTCTGTCGTGATAACGTGCACACCGGCGGCACAGGAGGCCATGGCATCTCGGAAAGAACTCTTGAATGTGTGTGTTGAATCTGTCATCCGGCTCGCTTTATTTTAATGCCTGTTCGATTTTTGCCAGCTCTGCCAAGAGTTCTTTGAGTTGTGCCATTTTTTCTTTGGTAAGGACTTTTTCAATTGCGTCATAGCGCTCGTCAACCAATGCGCCAGTGGACTCATAGAGTTTCTCGCCTTCGGGCGTCAGTTTCAAGTAAACACGGCGTTGGTCGTTGGAAGGCTTCAGGCGCACGGCCAAACCTGCTTTTTCCAAGCGGGTCAGAATGCCGGTCAGGCTGGGACGGAGGATGCAGGCCTGATTGGCCAAATCTTGAAAGTCGAGTGTGCCGTTTTCCGCTAAGAGCCGGATGATACGCCATTGCTGGTCAGTAATATTGGCTTGGTTCAGAATAGGGCGGAATTGGGTCATCAATGCTTCCCGTGCCTGAATCAGACCGATATTGATAGATGCATGTTTAGATTGGTTGGGCATTACTAAGTCTCCGGTGTTATCAAAAATCAAACCGTTGAAGCGTGAGGTAGATTGATAAAGGCGAATATTGCTGTTTTAAGGCTACCGTCGGCAGCCGGGTCATGGGAACAAAAGCATCACTGCCACAATATTAGATGAAGATCTCTAACAGTTTGTTTTGATAATAATGTTTCCAATTGTTCTTATGGTTATATCTTAGTCTATTTTCTTTATAATCTCAACAAAATCATATGTTATTGGGAAAGAGATAGTTTATTTATTTATGAAATGGAATTGGTTGAATATATTCAGGTGAAATTATTCTTTAGATTCTCTATTTTTAGTGGATTTTCAATGAATTTAGCTGAAGATATTTGCCAAGTAAATTCTGATTTTTAAGCCGATATAACTGGAAAGTCCGGATGTGTGATGAATCATTTTGCCATCTTTTAATATGATAATGGTCGGAGTGACGGCTATGTTCCATTTTTGAGCCATCAGGCCGTCTGAATCGTTGAAGTTTGGAAAGGATAGATTGTTTTGTTGCATATGGTGGGCAATGTCCGCGTCACTTCCGGAGCGTAAGGCTACGCCCAGTGTTGGGATATTGTCTTGGTGCAGCTTTTCTATGGTTGATGATGTGTATGAACAAATACGACACCAGCTGCCCCAAAAATAAACAACGGCAACCCGATTTTGGCTGAAGGATTGGAGGGAAGTGGTTTGCCCATCGGTTAAAGTGATGGTTTGTGCTGCCGACTGCAAGGGTTGGTCAGGCTTGCGCACCCAGTCGACAATCAGGGATAAGAAGATGAAGATAATCACAGCCTGAAGCAATGATTTGGCATAGTGGAGCAGGGTTTTCATCATATATTGCGGGGATATTGGATTATTGTTTTATATATGAAAAAAGCCTTGCAGAGCAAGGCTTTTTGATTCGATTCTGAAAACGTATTAACGTTTGGAGAATTGTTTTGCGCGACGTGCTTTGCGCAAACCTGGTTTTTTACGTTCAACTTCACGAGCATCGCGAGTAACGAAGCCTGCTTGAGACAGGGCTGGTTTCAGGGCTGCATCGAAGTCGATCAGGGCGCGGGTAATACCGTGACGGATAGCGCCGGATTGACCGGTTTCGCCACCACCGGTTACGTTAACTTTGATGTCGAAAGATTCGGCATTTTCAGTCAGAACCAGAGGTTGACGTACAACCATGCGGCTGGTTTCACGTGCGAAGAATTCGTCAACGGGACGGCCGTTTACGATGATTTGGCCGGTACCTTTAGTCAAGAATACACGAGCCACTGAACTTTTGCGGCGGCCTGTGCCGTAGTAGTATTTACCGTTCATGTCGTGTCCTTATTATTTCAGTTCCAAAACTTTAGGTTGTTGTGCAGCGTGGCCATGTTCGGCGCCGGCGTACACTTTCAGTTTTTTGATCATAGCGTAGCCCAGAGGACCTTTAGGCAGCATGCCTTTTACGGCTTGTTCCAAAGCGCGGCCTGGGAATTGCTCTTGCATTTCGCGGAAAGTACGCTCGTAGATGCCGCCTGGGAAACCAGAGTGACGGAAGTATTTTTTGTCTTCGAATTTAGCACCGGTCACGCGCAGTTTGTCTGCGTTGATGACGATGATGTAGTCGCCAGTATCAACGTGAGGGGTGTATTCGGGTTTGTGTTTGCCGCGCAGACGGTGTGCGACTTCGGCTGCGACACGACCCAGAACTTTGTCTTCTGCGTCAATGACGAACCATTCGCGCTTCACCTCATGGGGTTTTGCAGAGAAGGTTTTCATGGTTGGAATCCAGATATATATAGAAAGTTATGGATTTTAAAGAGGAGATTGGCTTTTGTCAATCTTAATTGAGTGTGTTTGATGCATGAATATGTGGTTTTTTCAGACGGCCGGAAATCTTTACGAAAGTCTTTACTTAGAAAGGGAAAAGCCACACCTGTCGGTATGGCTTTTTTTAGGGAATCCCCACGAGTGCCGTTTAGGCTGAATCCGCTTGAACCTTGCTGACAAGGCGGTCACCTCGGGTAGTTTCGGGTGCGTCCAATAAACGGACGCTCGCGCCCACTACAGCTCCCGGCAACCTAAAGCGAACGTATTGGTTCAAAGGAATATATGCCTTCGCGAACACCGCAGGGAAAAGGGGGAAATCAGTTTTGCTCCAAGCGCGCCAGTGCTTTTTGGCACGCGTTGTTCATGTCGGTTATTTTACGCTCAAATTCACCGATTGCCAAATCGTCGTTGAGGGTGGTTTTCAAGAGGTCGTGCACGACGTTGAGGGCTGCCATGACGACGATTTTGTCTGTGCCGACGATGCGGCCGCTTTCTTTAATCGCATCGCTTTTCTTGTTGAGCATTTCAACGGCTTGCAGAAGGGTGGCTTTTTCTTCACTCGGTGTGTTGATGGTGAAGTTGACATTCATGATGTCGAGATTGACTTGTTCGATACTCACGGGGCATCCTTTTATTGTTGTGTTTCTTGGGGCAATCGGGTAATGAGGCTGCGGATTTGGTCTGCGCTTTGGGCCAGCGCGTTGCGGTAGTTTTCTTTTTCGGCAGTCAGGTTGTCAATTTTGCTTTGCAGGTCCTCTTTGAGTTTGCCGACTTGAACCAGCAAGGCTTCGCTGAGTTCGTCAATGGCCGCGTCGTGTTGGCGTTTTTGTTGCTCTTGCTCGAGTTTGAGTCTGTCGATTTCTTCGTTGAGACGGCGGTTTTCTGAAACCAGCGTTTCAAATTTTTGGACAAGTTGGTAAACGTTGATTTCCAGATTGTTCAGTGATTGGTTCATGTGTTTCCCTTCAGACGGCCTGATGGCCGCCATATTGTGCGTCAGGCCGTCTGAATGGCAGACGGCGCGACCGTTTATTCGAAGCGCGCGCTTCGTTCCATCAGTCGTTCAACGACTTGCTGCGGGGTCATTTCTTTGCGGATGAGTTGCAGCAGGGTTTGAGTGATGGGCATATCGATTTGGTATTTGGCGGCGGTGTTGAAGACTTCTTCAATGGTGCTGACGCCTTCGGAAACGTGGCCGATTTCGACAAGCACTTGATGCAACTCTTTACCCTCTGCGAGGCCTAGGCCGACGCGGCGGTTGCGCGAGAGTGCGCCGGTACAGGTCAGGATAAGGTCGCCGATGCCTGCTAAGCCCATCATGGTTTTGGGTTGTGCGCCCATGGCGATGGCAAGGCGGGTGATTTCGGCAAGGCCGCGTGTTACTAAGGCTGCGCGTGCATTGAGGCCGTATTCGAGGCCGTCTGAAAGGCCGGTGGCAATTGCCATGACGTTTTTAACGGCACCGCCCACTGCGACACCGATGACGTCGGTGCTGCCGTACAGGCGCATTACGTTGGTGTTCAGTTGGGCAGTAGTTTCTTCCACCCAGTCTTTGTTTTCGGAAGCAAACACGACGGCGCAAGGCAGTTGGGCTGCAAGTTCTTGGGCAAAGCTCGGACCTGAGAGAACGCCGATTTTTTTATTGTTAGGTAGGACTTCTTTCAGTACTTGGAAAGTCAAAAGGCCGGTATCTTGTTCAAAACCTTTGCAGGCGGCGAGAACGGGAATATCGGCGGCGTTATGCTGTTTGAGCAGCTCGGCGCTGCTTCTGAGGCCGGCTACGGAGGTAACGATCAGGGCAAGTTGGCTGTCTTTCAGCGCTTCGCCCAAATCGGCGTGAACGGTCAGGGACTCAGGGAAAGGGAAGCCGGGCAGGCCGCGTTTGTTTTCGCGATCTGCTTGCAGGGTGCGGATTTGGTCGGGATTGCGTGTCCAAAGGGCAACTTCATTGTTGTGGTGCGCAAAGTGCAACGCGAGAGCTGTACCCCACGAACCTGCGCCGATGACGGTAATTTTCATGTTTCTCTTCCATATGGGAACGGGGCTTACTTTAAAACAAACGGCTTTGGGGTGCAAGGGCGGCGTTTGTGAAAAATATTTTGTGCTGTTTAAAAAGCCTTAGGCCGTCTGAAAGTTCAGACGGCCTGCTTCGGTTTATGATTTATTGTTACCGGAATGGTAGGCATCGTAGGCGTAGTAGTCGTAGCTGTTGTTGGCTTCGCGCTTCATGCCGTTGAGGACAACACCTTTGATGTTGATGTGGTTTTGTTTGAGGCGTTCGACGCTGGCTTCAAGCTCTCGTGCACGCGTGTGCGCATAACGGCTAATCATAAGGACGGTGCCGGCATGTTGGCCGATGATGATGGCGTCGGTAACGGCCAATACGGGCGGCGTGTCCAAGATGACATAATCGTAGCGTTGGCGCGCGTGGGCGAGCAATTCGTTGAAACGGTTGTCCATCAAAAGCTCGGACGGATTGCTAGGATAGCTGCCGCTGCTGATAAGGTGGAGGTTTTCAATGCCGGTCTCTTGTACGGCTTTTGCCGGAGCTGCTTTGCCGTTGAGGATGTCAGACAAGCCGAACTCGGGGGTAAGGCCGAAGAGTCGGTCGAGGTAGCCTTTGCGCATATCGGTATCGATAAGCAGAACGCGTTTGCCTGACTGCGCCATTACGGTGGCGAGGTTGGCAGAGATAAAGGATTTGCCTGCTTCAGGCGCGGCACCGGTAATCATGAGGACGTTGTTAGGCGCGTCCAGCATGGAGAAGTAGATATTGGTGCGCAGGGCGCGGATGGCTTCGACTGCCGTGTCGGCGCGGTCTTCGCTGGCCAGCAGATAGTTGGAACGGCCGCCGGTTTTTTTGAATTTGTTTTTGAAGAAGTCGCGTTTTTGCTGGGTTTTGGAGTGCGGAACAAGAGCGACGACTTCCAAATTGAGGTTTTCGATTTCTTCGGATGAAGTAATGCCGTTTTTCATGCGGTTGCGAATCATCAGCCACAAAGCGGTCAATGAGCCTGCGGCAAGTGCGCTCAGGAGCGTGATGACGGCTTTGCGCGGGGCAACGGGGTTTTCAGGGACATAGGCATAATCGACGATGCGAACATTACCTTGTGCACTGGCTTTCATGATGTTGAGTTCTTGTTGTTTGCTCAACAGTTGGACGTAGGTTGCTTGGTTGGTTTCTACGTCGCGGGTCAGGCGGATAACTTCTTGTTGGGTGTTCGGCAACTCGGCAATTTGTTGGTTGATTTTGTTTTTAGCGCGTTCGAGGACGGCAAGTTTGTCCAATACGGCTTTATAGGAAGGGTGTTCCGGCGTGTACAGCTCGGCCAAACCTGCTTCTTCGGTTTTGAGCAGGGTAATTTGGGTTTCGATGCCGGTCAGGCTTTCCAATGCGCCTTTGGACTCGAGCGGAATGTCGAGAGAGCCTGATTGTTGGCGGTAGGCATTGAGTTTGTTTTCAGCGTCTTGCAAGGTTTCTTTCAAGCGTGGCAATTCTTCGCTGATGAAGGCCAAACCGCTGGATGCGACTTGGACGTCGCGTTCGCGGTTTTGCGCAACGTAGTTGTCGGCAATGCTGTTGAGGATGACGCTGGTACGTTTAGGGTCGGTGCCGGTAAAGGTAAGGTTAATGATGGGGCTGGTTTTACCTTTGCTGATAACAGCCAGTTTGTTTTGGATGTTTTCGATGGCGCTGATGCGGGAGAACTTGGTTAACGCAAATTCTTGACCCGGATTAGCCAGGATTTGATCGATTTTGAGGGTGGTTTGATTGTTGATTTTCAGAGGCACGCCGACCTTGCCTTCGACAACGCGTTTGTCAGGCAGGGTAAGGGTATAGGCTTTGTTGCTCTTGGCGGTCAGTGTGAAGGTTTTGTTGAACCATTCGTCTTGTACGGAAAAGCTGCCGACGGTCAGTTTGGGATCGGGGTCGCCACTGATGTTGTGCATCAGGCTGCCGATAACGGGTGTGTATTTGGCTTTGACTTCTTGGTCAAGCTGAAGGTCGTCAACGGTTTTACCCAGCACCAAGCGTGATTGAACCAACTCGACTTCTGCTTCAGACGGCGTGGTTTGGTTGTTGAAGATGCTGTTGATTTCGGTCAGGATTTGGTTTTGTCGCGTTTCAATTTCCAGCATGGCATCGGCACGGTATTGCGGAGTGGATGCCAGGCTGAAGGCTGCGCCAAGAATGCCGCCTGCAAGCAGGGCGGCGAGGATTTTGTATTTATTTGTCCAAATTACTCGCAGCTGTTGGCCGAAGTCGATTTCGTCGTTGTCTGCGCTGTAAGGTGTGTAGGTCGTTTTTTTCATTGCTTGCTTTCTTGTTCATGCCGGTTTTATACCGGTTGAGTTTTTCCGTTTAGTTTGGTTTTCCAAGTGTCTGCGGCAGCATTGAGCTGTTCAAAAACGGCTTCAAACATTTCACTGCTTTGTTTGTATGGGTCAGGTACGGTTTTTTTAGGCAACCATTGGGCAAACAGCATGGTTTTGCTGCGTGCCGGCGGATGGATGTCGGCCACCATGTCAATTTGACAGGGCTCCATGACGAGAATCAAATCGGCCTGTTCGCACATTTGGGCAGTCAGTTGGCGTGCCGTATGGCCTGCAACGATAACGCCGTGTTTGAGTGCGGTTTTGATGGCTTGGAAATCGGCATCCTTACCTGCCAGTGCTTTTATGCCAGCGCTGCTGATGCGGTGGCCGGGTAGTTTTTTCTGCATAATCCGCTCTGCGGTGGGGGAGCGGCAGATGTTGCCTAGGCAGACGATGAGTATGTTGTGGTACATGATATTGTTTCGGTTTATGGTCTGAAAAAAGCGTGAGTCAGACTATAAGGTACTGCTTTTCCGTTTGTGCGGTGTGTACGGCTTTTATATGCCGTTTATGTAATTTGGTTGGATTGTGCGTGATTTTGTATCCTGCTGTCAAACAGGGTCTGACAGCAGGAACCACTGCTTATTTAAACGTATTGTCGAGGGTATTGACGTTGCTGATGGAGTTGGTAATTTGTGACATTACGCGGTTCCAACGGGTAACTGGGGCGGCGGTAACGTAAACGGTGTCTTCGGAGCGCAATTTGAATTCGCTGCCCAGTGCGTAAGAAGTCGCATCTTTTAGGTTGAGCTGGTAGATGTGGATAGGTCTGGCCGCATCTTCAGGTGCGCGGCGGATCACGAATACGCCGGTTGCATCCGCATAGGCTTGGTTCATGCCGCCCACTTCGCCGAGCGCTTGGGTCAGGTTGAGGCCGTGATTGCCGATCGGCAGGGTGGCTTGTTTGCCGACTTCACCCATGATGTAGATTTTGTTGTTGCTGCTGTTAGGAACATAAACGATGTCACCATGGCTGAGGAGGTGGTTTTGCGACATATCACCGTATTGCAACATGTCTTGTAGGGAAATGGTGCGGTCGACGCCGTTGTGCGTCCATTTGATGTGTTGGGTGTCGGCACTTTGGGTGACGCCGCCTGCTTGGTTGATGGCATCCAAAATGGTCATCGGGATATTGGTAATCGGCAGCTGACCTGCTTGGCTGATGGCACCGGATACTGAAATGCGTTGCGAACGGAATTCGGTAACGTTGATGGCTACTTGAGGATTTTTGATGTAGCGTTTCAGAAGGTTGGTCAGGGTATTTTGCAATTCGTCCAAAGTTTTGCCTTTGGCTTGAATTTTGCCTGCTAACGGGTAAGTAATATAACCGCCCTCATCCACCCAGGCGCCGCGGCTGACTTGGTTGGTTTGCGGGTTGCTTTGCTGGATGGGGGAATTGAGGTCGGAGTGCGCCCAAACCATGATATTGAGGACGTCGCCGCTGCCGATGCGGTAGCGGTAAGCGCTTTTGCTTTGCTCCAAGCCTTGGTTGGCTTGGGAAAGTACGGGTGGCGTACGCATTTTTTCAATCAGGTTGGGCGTGATGGGGTAAACGGCAACGCGGCTGTCGAGGTTGGTATCGGCTGCGGTGTCGGTGTCGGTGTAAACAATGGTTTTGGTTCGGGTTTTGATGGTTGAACCAGGAATGACTGTTGTGCTGTTGCAGGCAGTCAGTGCGAATAGAGTAAGCAGGGAGAGTGTTTTTTTCATGTAGTAGTCCTTGCAGTATGGTGTCCGGGCCGTCTGAAAATGTTCAGACGGCCTTGTTGTTTTGTTGCCAAACCAAGTCGCAGATACCGTCTTTAGGTACGAAGCCTGTCGGTGCGCGCAACAGAAGCTGGCGCAGGCTGTTTTGGTCGCTTTGGAAACAAGCGGTTTCGAGTTCCGACAGTATGTCAGATAATTGCGTCCATGGAAGCATTACTTCACTGGCGGTCATAATACGGGGATGAGTGGTTTTTTGCACCTCGTCGCCGATGAGCAGTTCTTCATAAAGTTTCTCGCCCGGGCGCAGGCCGGTAATCTTGATTTCGATGTCGCCGTGGGGGTGTTGTTCGTCTTTCACTTTGAGGCCGCTGAGGACAATCATTTGACGGGCAAGGTCGATGATTTTGACGGATTCACCCATGTCGAGGACGAATACGTCGCCGCCTTTACCCATTGCGCCGGCTTGGATAACCAATTGCGCCGCTTCGGGAATGGTCATGAAGTAGCGGGTAATGTCTTGGTGAGTCAGGGTAATCGGGCCGCCTTCGGCAATTTGTTTTTCAAATACAGGGACAACGGAGCCGGACGAACCCAATACATTGCCGAAACGCACCATGCAGAAGCGTGTTTTTTGCTCCGGCTCGGCGGCAAGCGCTTGCAGGCAAAGTTCGGCCATGCGTTTGCTGGCGCCCATGGTGTTGGTCGGACGGACGGCTTTGTCGGTGGAAATCAAAACAAAGGTGGAAACGCCCGCATCTACGGCAGCCTGCGCGCAGCAGAGTGTGCCGAACACGTTGTTTTGAATGCCTTCGATGGTGTTGAACTCAACCATAGGGACGTGTTTATAGGCTGCGGCATGATAAACGGTGTCAACGTGATAGGCCTTCATGATGCTGCTAAGGCGTTCTTTGTTTTGAACCGAACCCAAAAGCGGCACGACTTCGACTTGGCTGCCTTGCGCGGCTTGGGTTTCGCGCAATTCTTTGTCTATGCTGTACAGGGCAAATTCGGACAATTCAAACAACAGCAGCTTGGTCGGACGGCAGTTGAGAATCTGACGGCAAAGTTCGGAGCCGATAGAACCGCCTGCGCCGGTCACCATCACGACTTTGTCGCTGATGTCGGCGCTCATTAATTCAGGGCGCGGTGCCACAGGGGCGCGGCCGAGCAAATCGACCACAGAGATTTTTTTCAATGAGCTGACGTTGATTTTGCCGTCGACCAAATCTTTCATGCCCGGAATGGTCAGGACTTCGCATTTGTATGCTTCGAGGCGGCGGATGATGTCTTTGCGTTCTTCCGGTGTAGAACTTGGAATCGCCAGCAGAATTTTGCGGACGCCGTAACGGCTGATCAGCATCGGGATTTCATTGGGGTTGTGGACGGCAAGGTCATAGATGACGGTGCGTTGGATTTTCGGGTTGTCATCGACAAAGGCAATGGCTGAGTATTCGTTAACCTGTTTGATGGCTTCCAACAACTGGCGGCCGGATTGGCCTGCGCCGTAGATGATGACAGGGGTCATCTGTTTGCGGTGATGGTCGGTCAGAATCGCACGCAGGATCATGCGCGAGCTGGTTACGCCGACTACCAAAACCAAGAAATAGACGATGGGCAGGGCAAGGTGTAGTTTTTGTTCAAAAATCAGGGTGGTCAGGCAGAACAAGACCGCCGAAATAATGCTGCCGAATGCGGCGGCGGTCAGGACGCGGATGCTGACGAAGCGCGTGACGGCGCGATAGAGGCCGATACGGATGAAAAGGATGATGGTCAGCACAGCGGTGCTGCCGAAAGCCAGCCAGTTGGCGATACTCAACCATTCGTCAGAATATTGCACTTTGAGGCTTTGGGCAAACCAAAACGCCACGAATATCATCAAGATATCGTGGATGACGAAGAAGGTTTTTTTTAGATTGCGCGGCAGAGCCAGCAGGGTTTCCAAGTTCATTTTATTTTTTCTTGTGTCTGAGTGTTGTAATGTAGCTTGGTACGGATTGTTTGAAGCAGGTTGTTTTATTTTTTCAGACGGCCTGAAGTTGCAGGCCGTCTGAAAATGATTATGCCGTGGCTTCAGTCAATACGGCTTCGATGTTTTCTTTGCAGAACGCAATTTCTTCATCGGTCAGGGTTGGGTGCACCAAGAACATCAGGCTGGTGTCGCCCAACTCGACAGCGTTTTTCAAACGCTCTTTCGGACGCCAAGGCGTGTCGTCGAAGGCTTTTTCCAAATACACTTCGGAGCAGCTGCCTTGATAGCAGGGGACTTTGCGCGCGTTCAGTTCATTCACGATGCGGTCGCGCGTCCAGCCGTCTTTCAAGTGTTCGGGTTTGACGAAAACGTAGAACTTGTATTGCGCATGTTCAATGTAGTCGGCAACTTCAACCAAACGAATGCTGGCAAATTTGCCCAAGCTTTCAGCCAGTTTGGCGGCGTGCGCTTGACGGCGGGCAGTCCATTCAGGCATGCGTTTGAGCTGGATGCGGCCGATGACAGCCTGCATTTCCATCATGCGCCAGTTGGTGCCGAAGCTTTCGTGCAACCAGCGGAAACCGGGTGCGTGTTCGCGGTGGTACACGGCATCGTAGCTTTTGCCGTGGTCTTTGTACGACCACATTTTGCTCCACAGCTCTTTGTCGTTGGTGGTTACCATGCCACCTTCGCCGCCGGTGGTCATGATTTTGTCTTGGCAGAACGACCATGCGCCGACGTGGCCGATAGAGCCGACGGATTTGCCTTTGTATTTCGCACCGTGCGCTTGGGCGCAGTCTTCGATAACCCACAAGTTATGTTCTTTGGCCAAAGCCATGATGTCGTCCATTTCGGCAGGCATGCCGGCAAGGTGAACCACGATGATGGCTTTGGTGTTTGGAGTCAAAGCGGCTTTGATGGTTTCGGCGCTGATGTTTTGGCTGTTCAAATCGACATCGGCGAACACTGGATTGGCACCGGCGGTCACGATGCAGGATGCGGAAGCCAAGAAAGTGCGCGAAGTGACAATCACATCATCGCCTTGGCCGATGCCCATTGCTTTGAGGGCTACGTCCAAAGCCAACGTACCGTTGGAAAGGGCGACGGCGTATTGTGTGCCGACAAAAGCAGCAAATTCTTTTTCAAATTCGCGACATTCCGTACCTGTCCAGTAGTTGACTTTGTTGGA
Organism: Neisseria sp. HMSC064D07; assembly: GCF_001837185.1. Classification (NCBI taxonomy): domain Bacteria; kingdom Pseudomonadati; phylum Pseudomonadota; class Betaproteobacteria; order Neisseriales; family Neisseriaceae; genus Neisseria; species Neisseria sp. HMSC064D07. The sequence continues at coordinate 49,590 of NZ_KV831654.1, forward strand.
CAGCAGGACTTTGGAAACGGCATCGGCTTCTTCTTGAGTAAAGCTTGGCCATGGGGAGAGTGATGTATTAAGCATTTGTTTTTCCTGCAAAAAGACTGGTTGAGCCTTTGGGGGCGATTTCTTCCAGCAGTTGGCGGTTGATCAGGGTGTATTTCTGACCGTTGATTTCGACGTATGCGCCGTCGTAAGGAGGGAACCAGAAGGCGCGGATTTTTTTCTCGATATTGTCGCCGTCGCGGATTTGTTTCATGGCTTCCATCTCGTCACGGCTGACGTAGCGGCCACCGATGTTTGGCGTGGTCGGCAATTTGGTTTTCGACTCGATGGCGCGGGTGATGATGCGTCGTGCGAAATCTTCCAAGGCCTGCATGGTTTTGCGTTCAAGCGATTGGGCGGTTTCTGTTTCGGCATTGATGGGGAAGCGGTCCACTTCGATGATTTCGCCGGTATCGATGGAAGCATCGACGTAGTGGGCGGTATTGCCCCATTCGTTCAGTTCGTCCATGATGGCCAGGTTGTAGCCGCCTGTGCCTTTGTATTCGGGCAACAGTGCAGGGTGGAAGTTGATCGTGCCTAAAGTCGGAATGCTCAGGAATTCATCACGCAGCTTGCGCCAGTAAAGGACGGACAAGCCCAAATCGTATTTCAGACGGCCTTCTCGCATTGCTTCCAAAGCCGTATCGAAGGTGTACAGGGGCAAGCCCAATTCCTGTGCGGCGGCCGTGGTCGGCGAGCCTTGCAGATGGCTGTCGGTCAAGACGCCGACGATTTCGATATGGTCTTGTTTGGTCAAAAAACGAAGCAGGTTGGCGGAAACCTGTTTACGACCCATAAATAAGATTTTCATGGAGAAATGTCCCTTATGCATTTGCTTTTTCGGTGGCGGAAGTTGTCAGTGTAGTCAGTTCTTCCAGGGTGTTTATCCAAAGGGTGGGCTGGTATTCACGACCGTATTGCTCGGGCTCGGCTTGATGAATATTGTGCGGCTTAGGCATGATGCCTATGGAGAGCCAACCCAGTTTGTTGGGTGCGACAAAATCTTTTTTGATGTTGTCGCCGATGTAGATGAAACGTTTTGCAGCCGGATATTTGTTTTGCAGGAAGACAAAACGCTTATCGTCGGGTTTTTCCGATTGCATGGCTTCTGAAATCAAAATGTCGTCAAACAAATCGGTCAAACCCAAGGCCTGTATTTTCAAACGCTGTGTCAGACTGCGGCCGTCTGTAATCAGGGCGCGTGCGGCAAAGGGGCGCATCAGCTTCCGTAAAAAAGACGGTTCGACATAGGGTCGGATAACAGGCCTATGTAGTCGATATTGCCACAAAAGTGATTGTTTCTCTAGTTTGTTTAATTTGCAATGATGACACAAATTGTCGAGCCAGTCTTTACTTTTATTGTCTGCAATTTCATTTAGTACGTCAGCATCGTATTGCGGGTAAAGCGACGTAATTATCCCTACAACTGCCTGTATTCCGGAGCATTTGTAGTCGTACTCAGAGTAAAGCGTATCGTCAAGATCGAAGACGATAACGGATTCTTCCGGCTTAATCATGTTCTCTTACCAAAACCTTAGCATCGTAACGAAGCATGATTAAATTGTTTTCCCAGTCGTCGGAGAACAGGACGTCTTGGCCGCCGATATATTCTTGAATCAGCCAGCCCGGATAGTTGCCGCCTGCTGCGTAAGTCAGTGGGAAACCGCCGCCGAAGCGCGGGTTAATTTCCACACCGTAGGTTGTGCTGTCGGTTTTGCTGACGAAGAATTGCGCGGTAATGCAGCCGCGTGCGCCTTCCAATACGGCCATTTTTTCAATCAGCTCCTCATACAGGGCATTGCGTCGGGTTGCGCCTTTGCTGACTTCGCCGGTGCGCACTTCCAAACGTTCGCGAGGAATGGCGCATTTCAGACGGCCTTGACGGTCGTAATACATATCGACGGTAAATTCGGAGAAAGTATTCTCGATATCGATGTATTGGGTGAACATCATTTTCGGGTCTTCGGTAATGTCGACAGTCAAATCAGCCGGTGTGTTGATTTTTTTCGCACCGATGGCACGGCTGCCGTCATAAGGCTTGGTAAAACATGGGAAAACCAGGTGGTCCCGTTCGTAAATTTCAGGGGAACGGATGCTGTATTGTGCAAATAGGCCTGAGGTCAGGCGCTTGTCGCGGCATAGGGTAATCAACTTTGCATCGGAAATGACAATATGTATTCCTTCAGCTTCAAAACGGTCACGTACTTCGGCCAGTTTGAGCAGCTCGGTATCGATGGTTGGCACAATCAGACCGATGTCGTGTTGTTTGGCCAGCTCGAAAATGCTGTCAATGTATTCGGCTACATCGATGCGCGGCACGCTGAAAGCGCGGTCGGCAACATGGCAGGCAGAAGACATGTGGGGGTTGAGGTCAGTGGCAAAAACGCCGATGCCGTCTGAAAAACGTGCGGCTTCGGTTTGAAAGTCCTGCACCAATTCGACACGGCGACCGGCCGACAGAATCAGTATATTATTTTTTTTCATCAGTTTTATTACCTGTGAAATAAGGCATGGTGGCTTCTCCTTCGGCTGAGATGCCTTCTTTGACGAAGACTTTTTTAACTGTCAGGAACAAAATTTTGATATCCAGCCAAAAGCTGAAGTTGTCGATGTACCAAACATCGTGGGCGAACTTTTCGTCCCATGAAATGGCATTGCGGCCATTGACTTGCGCCCAACCGGTCACGCCCGGTTTCATTTCGTGGCGGCGGTTTTGGAAGTCGTTGTACAACGGCAGGTAGTGCATCAGCAGCGGACGAGGGCCAACTAGACTCATCTCGCCTTTTAAGACATTCCATAATTCAGGAAGTTCATCCAAACTGGTGGCACGTAATTTTTTGCCGAAATCAGTCAGGCGTTCGCTGTCCGGTAGTGGGTTGCCGTCTTTATCGATTGCATCGCGCATGGAGCGGAATTTAATCATTTTAAACGGCTTGCCATCTTTGCCCGGCCGCTCTTGGATGAAGAATACGGGCGAGCCTAGGTTTTTGCGGATGAGGTACACCAAAATCAAAAACACAGGCGACAGGATAATCAGTCCTGAAGCGGAGGCAACAATGTCAAACAGGCGTTTGAAAAATTTATTCATGAGCTAATCTTTCAATCAGGTTGACGATTTTTTGATAGGCAACGTCGCGTTTGAAGCGGCCGACGATTTCTTCGGACTGAACAGGATCGCTTTTGCGCTTCAAAATATCTTTGGCGGCTTGAACGAAACCGTCCACATCGCCGGAATGGTAGTTCGCATGCGGTAGCAGGGTAAGGACTTCGGCAACTTCATCGTTGACTTGGCTGTTCAGAATCGGTTTTTGCAAAGCCATATAGTCGGAAAGTTTGTTGGTAATCGATGCCATTGAATAGGACTGGATGGCGTTGATGGCAATGTCGCAGCCCTTGGCAACCGACATCATTTCGGCATAGGGAATGTAGCCGTAAAACTTGATGTCGTCGCAGGCGTATTGTTTGAGCCTGTCCAAATCAGGGCCACCGCCCATGATGTGCAACTCGACGTTTTCGCCGGCGTCCAACAGCTTGAGAACGCCTTTGCACACGGTTTCCACGTCATAGCTGTAACTGAGCGTGCCCAAGTAGAAAAAGCGGGTTTTGTCGTCACCAAAATCTTTGGCAGGCGCGGCATCGAGTTTCGGAAAGTCAGCACCGATATAGACGACTTCACCGGGTACGGTCGGATTGGCTTCTTTGGCACGGTCGAGATAAGTCTGCGATACGGCAACCAGCGCGTCTGCGTAGCGGTAGGCTTGGTTGGCGCGTGAAGCAAAGGGCAGCAGGTTGTGCGGTACTTTTTTCAAAAAAGGTACGACCGAGGAAAAAGACTCCGGCCATACGTCCTGCACATCGACAATCAGTTTGTAACCCAAACGGGCTTTGTGTTTGCCCAACAGTAGGTTGGTGGCAATCAGCGGATAGGCGGAAAAGACGACGTCTTGTTCGCCCGGACGGCAGTTTTCCAACCATTTTTCAAAATGTTTGACGAAGTGGTGATGGCTGGCCAAGCGTCCTAAAGACACGTTTTTGCTGTATCCGCTTTCTTCCAACAGCATGACTTTCAGACGGCCTTGTGAGGCGGCCTCGGCATCTTCGGGCCGTCTGAAAGATTTGTCGTAGTGCTTGAAGTTGCTGGTAATCAGCAACACGTCATGCGACTGCGACAACAGCTCGGCAAGATACCAGAAGCGGTTGAAATGCGGCTCGGACGGCAATGAGCAATAAGGGGCGACGATGGTAATGTTCATGTTTCAGACGGCCTTACATTTTGTACGCAGCCATGGTGGTGCGGTAGATTTCGTCATCGGAGCATAAGGTTTCGACGTGTTTGTGCAGGGCTTTACCCATTTGACCACGCAACTCTGGATGCTTGATGAGTGTATCGACGGCTTCGATAAATGCTTCGTCGTCGCCGAAAGGAATGCAGTAGCCGGTTTGGCCGGTAATGACCATTTCCGAAATGCCCGCCATGTTGTAGGTCACGACAGGCGTGTCGTAAAGGCCGGCTTCCAAAATATTGTTGCCGACACCTGCTCCGTGGTCGCCTACGCAATGCGGCGTGTTCACCAAAATATCGACTTCTTTGAAGTAGCCGGTCAAGTCGCGGACGCCGCCGAGGAAGGTGACTTTGTCTTCAATGCCTAAACGTTTGGCTTGGGCTTTGAGGTTGTCCATTTCTTCGCCGATACCTGCAACGTTGAGGCGTACAGGCATACCGCGGTCAACCATTTTCTTCAAAATATCCAACATCAGATGCACAGCGCGGACGGTGTCCAAACGGGAAAGCGTGCCCAGTTGGACATAGTCTTTGACTGTTTTTTCAGGAACGAAATCTACTTTGTGCAGGGCATTGTAGGTGTAGGTGATGCGGTTGGCAGGGAAACCGTAACGGATGAGTTTTTTACGTTCGTGTTTGCAGTTGCCGATGATGTACACGCCCAGCTTGTCGAAAAGCTTGGCGATTTTCGGATAAGTTTCCGGATCAAGGCCGCGCGCGTGGTAGAACACTTTGGTTTTCGGCGAAGCGAGCTTGGCTGCAATGGCACAGGCTGGAACGATACGCGCCATTTGGCAGTGAATCACATCGGGCTTCTCTTTTTTCAGCAGTTTCATATAGGCAAACATGCCTTTGACGTAACCCAAAAGACCACCTTGGTAAAAATCAATCGGCTGCCAACGGATGCCCAATGCTTGCGCTTCCTGAATCAAAGGGCCGTCTGAAGAGGCCAATACGATATCGTGTCCGCGTTGTTTGAGCAGGCGACCGAGGCGGAAAGTGGCGTTTTCAGTGCCACCGAGGCCAGACATGGAGGTAGTCAGGGTGATTTTCATGATATTCCCTTTGTTTTAGATGGGGTATAGCTATATGTGTAAGCGGCCTGATTTTGTAATTTGGATGCGACAAATGTGCTGTAAATGTAAATCAGCAGGCAGGGTAGCCAGATGAAGGGCATACGCAAAATGGTGGACGGAATAAAACCTGCTAACAAGAAAATGCCCAAGGCAACCCAAGCCAGTACGCGTGATTTGTTGGTTAGTGCACGGCTTGAGGCAGTGTAGAGGAAATAAAACGCTACAAATGCAATAAAGCCGAGCAGGGAAATTATGCCGAAACCCAGATACAGTTCGATGATGAAGCTGTGCGGGTTTTCAAAGCCCAAGCTGTCGCTCAAATGGCCGCCGAAATATTCGCGGAAGTTTTTAGGACCGTAGCCGGTCAGCAGCAGGGGCGGATTGTTCCAGAAGTAGTTGTAAATCTCCTGACGGTAGGACACAGAGTTGTCGCTGTCTAAATCGAACAGAAAAAGGTACACGCGGCTGGAAAAACGTTCAAGAAAAGGGTTGCCGTTAAGCGACAGCAAAAATTCCGCGATGACACGGGATGGAATCATCGATAATGTTAACGCGAGCAGTCCTGTGGCAATAACGGTAATAAAACCATTTTTACGATAAGCTATATAAATTAGTGAAATCAAAAGGTAGCAGGCAATAGCTGTGCGTGATACGCAAACAAAAATGGCCATACCTAGTAGTAAATATAATCCCCAGCCCAGTAGTTTCTCTTTGTGTTTGCGTCCTTGCAGTTGAAAGAAAAATAGGATGGCGGGTGCGAGGCAAACGGCAGTGGCAGCAAGGTTGTTGGGATTGAAAAACAGCCCTTTGAGCGAACCTTCTTTAATGGCCAGTTCATCACTGGCACTGACAAACTGAATGCCGGTAATCAATTCCACAAATGGTGGAATGGCAACATAAAGGGCAAAGACCAATAAAAACTTCTGAATAACGCCCAATGGATCTTCAGCGCGCATAAGCACTTGGTAAAACAAGTAGAAAAAAACCGGCACCGCCATAAAAAACAAGATGTCCATGTATTGAGTCGGCGTCAGCGACGTAATGCCCATGTGGATGGCAGGCCAGATGCACATGGCAGTCAGGGCGCAGAGCATGGCAAAAATCTTGCGCGGAATATGCTTGCTTTCCAGAAAAAATACGACAAAACCAAGCAGTACAAATATCAGGGTCAACGGGTTGTCGATACGCGGCACGCCGACCTTAAAGGACAGCGCGGGCCCCAGCATATAGGCTGCGAGCATGATGTATAGAATGTAAGTGTATAAGTTCAGACGTTTTATTTTCATAGTCGTTCTGTTGTTATCGTAGAGACGTGAATCTCAGGTTGGCTATTTTGCCGAACGGTTTAATTTGGCTTTGATTTTTTCGGTCGCGGCAAATAATGCGTGTTTGTATTTTAGGAACAGGAAACCCAGTCCGACTGCCCATGCCAGCGCAAACCAAATATAGTTGTCGCGCGTACCTAGCCAAGTGTAGGCAAGGCAGATTATCAGGCAGAGCGTTGAGTTGGTATAAATCTTCAGGCGCGGCAAAGGCTGCCACAGGCGTGAAGAGAATTCGGTTTTAAAGATAAAAAACAGCCAAAAAGCCGTTGCGCTGGCCATAGCCGCACCTTTTGCACCGAATTTAGGCACCAGCAGATAGAGCAGGGCAGTATTGGCGATAAAGGCAACGATGTTGATGACGGTAATCAGCCAAGTCGATCGGACGACGTTCAAACCGATGCCGCTGACTTCGGTCAGCGTATAAAACAGGGGGAAAAGCATACACGAGAGCAGGATAAATTGAACCTGCGTGTATTTTTCCGGCAGTATCCAGGTCGCCATCGGCGAGAAAATCCCGATGAGGCAAATCATTGCGCTGATGAGGACGGTCATGGAAAGCGTGATGTCGCCGATTTTGTCCAGATTGGTGTTTTCTTCTACCCATTTGAACACCAAAGGCGCCCAAATGGTGGAAAACACGCTTTGGAAAATCAGGGCGACGGCACCAAAGCTGACCGCCATCGAATAAATGCCCAACTCGTCCAAGCCAGAGATGTTTTTGAGGACAAAGCGGTCAATCGAAGTCAGGCCCCAATAGGCCAAGTTGCCGAATGCCAGCGGCAGGCCGTAGCGCAGGCCGTCCCGATGCAGCTCGGACGACCATTTTGCATGGGAAACGGCTTGCAAGTCTTGGCGCAGCTGATATATCAACAGTACAACGGTCAGTACTTGGGCGGCGGTGTAGGCAAAAACCAGCGAAGTAGTATTGGTAGGCAAGCCGGAAGCAATCACGGCAAAAACCAACACCAAAATCAAGAATTTCGGCGCAAGCTGGCTGACGGAAAAAGCCAATGCCTGCTCTTTCATCCGCAAAATCAGAGCTAAAAAACGGGTAATCAGCGTGGTGGCCAAGAAAATCAGAAAGAGAATCCCCAAATTTGCACTGGGGATGTCAAAAATGATTTCAGACGGCCATGATGCGTTTATCAGTAACACTAAAACCACAACCGCCACCGTCAGAATCAATGGCGATAAAAAAACGGATTTGAACAGCGCGGCCTTGTCTTTAACGGCGTAATAGTCGCGAATATAGGATTGGTCCAGTCCCAAGCCCAAGAGCAGAATGCTCAGTCCGGCAATGGTCTGCAAGAGTACGATACGGCCGATGTCTTCCGCAGGGAAGTACCATGAGATGAGTGGCAGGGAAAGCAGGCCAAAGGCGGCGCTTCCTAGCGGGCCCAATGCGTAGCCGAGGATTTTTTTCGCGTTCATATTATTTGTTTTCAGACGGCCAGAAGTTCGAGCTGAGCGTTTTTCGTAAGGTATGTGTTGTTACCGTTGCTGGTTTGCCAAGGCCGTCTGAAAAACAAATGGCCTTGGGAAACCGGCCGCCGTCCCGGTTGGGGAAACCGGAGGCAGCCGGATGCGTCTGAAGCAAGATTATGCTTTGATGACTTTAGGATTTTTCACTGGGAATTTGCCACGTGTATCGACAATCAGCTTGGCATGTTCGGTGATCATGTCATAGTCGAATTTGTCGTGATCGGTGGTCAGAACCACGCAGTCGTATTGGGCGACAGTTTCAGGGGTCAGCGCTTCGCTCTTCAGGTCGAAGTAGTGGTGGCCGGGGATATGTGGGAACTCTGGAACGTGCGGGTCAGAGTAGGAAACCACTGCGCCCAGTTTGTGCAGGCGGTCCATAACTTCCACAGACGGGCTTTCACGCATATCGTCCACATTTTTCTTGTAGGCGATACCCAATACCAAGATTTTGCTGTCTTTGATAGAACGGTTGTGGTCATTCAAAGCCAGGCCGACTTTTTCGATAACGTAGTCAGGCATATGGGAGTTTACTTCGCCGGCAAGCTCGATGAAGCGGGTGTTTACGCCGTATTCGCGTGCTTTCCAAGTCAGGTAGAACGGGTCGATAGGGATACAGTGGCCGCCCAAGCCTGGGCCCGGGTAATAAGCGACGAAGCCGAACGGTTTGGTCGCAGCGGCATTGATGACTTCATGAATGTCGATGCCCATTTTGTCGGCAACGATTTTCATCTCGTTCACCAAGCCAATGTTTACGGCGCGGTGGATGTTTTCCAGGAGTTTGGTCAGCTCGGCAGCTTTGGTGGAGCTTACTGGAACAACTTTATCGATGGCAGGTTGGTACAGCGCAAGGCCGACTTCCAAACAGGCAGGGGTATGGCCGCCGATGACTTTTGGAATGGTACGGGTTTCAAAGTTAGGGTTACCCGGGTCTTCACGCTCAGGAGAGTAAACCAAGAACACGTCTTGACCGACTTTCAAGCCGCCTTCTTCCATGCGCGGCAGCAATTCTTCTTCGGTAGTGCCAGGGTAGGTAGTAGATTCTAAAGACAGCACTTGACCGGCGCGCAGGTAAGGTTTTACCGCATCGGTAGTATCAATCACAAAGCTCATGTCCGGCTCGCGGTATTTGTTCAGCGGAGTCGGTACGCACAAAATGACGGCTTCTACTTCGCCAATGCGGGAGAAGTCGGTCGTTGCTTCAAACAGACTGTTGGAAGCAGCGGCAATTTTGTCGGAAGGGATATGCTCAATGTAGCTTTCGCCTTTGTTGAGCTTGTCGACTTTGTTGGTGTCAATGTCGAAACCCAAAACTTGGTAACCGATATCCACATAGCGCAACATCAGTGGTAAACCGACGTAGCCTAAGCCAACGATGCCGATTTTTGCGGTCTTATCGGCAAATTTTTGTATCGTAACGTTTTTCATGATGTCTTTCGTTTAATGAATGAGTAAATCGGGAGTGTTTTCCCGAAGCCTGAGTTGTTTGCTGCAACCGCATAGCCATAGCCGGCTGCCGTATCGTGTGAAGCCTTAAAACCATACTTATAATTACATTAGACGAAATCATAAGCACTTATCTGATTCGTCTCAATCAAAAAAGTTTAACGGTCGTTCAGACGGCCTGTAAGGTATGAAAAAGGTATTTTTGAATATTGAGTTTTTAGAAATTACACTCAACTAAATGTTTTAATTTTAAATATCTCTTTGTCAAATGCATGGTTCATGAAATTAAACTACCGTTTATGCCGTTTAAAACCCTTCTAGAATAAAAAATTTTAATAAATTTTCATGGCTTAACTTATCTTAATAATCCATTATTTCGTGATGAAAAAAAGGAAAATTTGTCGACAATCAGCTTGAGGATAGTTAACCCAAGTCAAAGTTTTAAATTGGAATACGTTATAAGCATTGTAATATATTGACGAAAAAACCACATTTATTGCAATGTAAATGATATATATATTCTATTGAAAATGGTTTAATTATTAAACTGAGGCAATTAGACGGATTTTTTCCGGAGGACCCATTTAATGTCCTTCCCGATGATTTCTACCGATTGACTTTGCCAAGGGCCGTCTGAAAGTAGGACGGCCGGATTTTCAGGAAGGGAGAAAAGAGGTTTGCCTGCACCTAACAGTTTCGGCGCTTGGTAGAGGACGATTTCATCTACCAATTCATCCTTCAGGAAGGCTGAAGCAAGTGTTGAGCCTGCTTCTACCAGAACTTCGCCAAAGCCAAGTTCTGCCAGTTGCGGCATGAGTGAAAGAAGATTGATGCGGCCGTTGATGTGTTCAGACGGCCTGATGATGCGGATATGTTCAAATGCACTTAGAGCCTGCAAACGTTGTTCGTCTGAGGAAAGGGTAACGATAACGGTCGGGCTGTCGGTATTGGTAACGAGGTGGCAGTCCAAAGGGATTTGCAGTTGGCTGTCCAAGACGATACGCGCAGGTTGGCGCAGGGTGGGGAAACTGCGGACGTTGAGTTTTGGGTTGTCGGCAAGTACGGTACCGATACTGGTCAGAACAGCGCAACTTTCGGCACGGAGAATTTGTACGTCTTCGCGCGCCGCTTCGCCGGTAATCCAAAAGCTGCGGCCGTCTGAAAGGGCGGTTTTGCCGTCCAAACTGGCGGCGCATTTGAGGCGGATAAACGGTCTGTCACGTTCGATACGCGACAGAAAACCACGGTTGAGTTCGCGTGCCTGAGCTTCCAACAAACCGCTTTCGGTACGTATTCCGGCGGCTTCCAGCATGGACAAACCTTTGCCTGCGACCAACGGGTTGGGGTCGGTCATGGCGGCGACCACGCGCGTTACGCCGGAATGAATCAGCGCTTCGGCGCATGGCGGTGTGCGGCCGTAATGGCTGCAAGGTTCCAGCGTGACATAGGCTGTTGCGCCTTTGGCCGCCGCTCCGGCCTGCCTTAATGCGTGAACTTCAGCGTGCGGCTCGCCTGCTTTGACGTGGAAACCTTGTCCGATGATTTGGGCGCCGTGTGCAATCACGCAACCGACGCGGGGATTTGGGGAAGTAGAAAACCGCCCAAGCTTTGCCAGCTCGAGGGCGGTTTGCATCATTTGGGTATCAAGTGCGGAAAACATGGTTTCAGACGGCCTTATTTGGCTTTACATTCGGCGATGACTTGGGTGAATTCGGAAACGTCTTTAAAGCTTTTATAGACGGACGCGAAGCGGACATAAGCGACTTGGTCGATTTTTGCCAGCTCTTCCATCGCCATTTCGCCGACGATGCGTGAAGCGACTTCTTTTTTGCCCAAACGGTAGAGGCGCTGCTCGATAAGGGCAACGGTTTCATCGATTTGTTCTTGCGTGACAGGGCGTTTGTGCAGCGCGCGCTCAAGGCTGGTTTGCAGTTTATGCGGATTGAAGGGAACCCGTGTGCCGTTGGATTTGATGACTTGCGGCATCCGCATTTCAACGGTTTCAAAAGTACTGAAGCGTTGTCCGCATTCCAAGCATTTGCGACGGCGACGGATGCTGTTGGTGTCTTCCAGCCATCGCGAGTCGGTTACTTGTGTGTTGGGGTGTTGGCAAAACGGGCACTTCATCGGGTTTCCTTGTCATACGCTCGGCAAGGTCGCTAAGCAATTGAATTTATTGTTTGTGACCTATTATTGTAGCGGATTGCGCTATTTTCGTATAGTAAAGGCTTTGACTATAGATTAAGTATAAAAAGGCCATCTGAAAGGGCAACTTGAGCGAAGTTGAGCTTTTCAGACGGCCTTGAGTTTTTCAGCCAATCAACCGTTAAACCGATACGCCGACGGCACGGGCGATTTCCAAACCTTCTTCCGCACTCATATAAACCGGATTCTCGGGACGGTCGCTGAGGACAATGTCGCCGTCTTGAAACATCACCAATTCATTGACTGCCAATTGCGACCAGGTTTCATCTCGTGTCAGGGGCAGGGTGGCGATGACGGAAACTTTATCGTTCGGGGTGGTCACTTCTGAAAAATCGACCATGACATCATCGTCCAGCAAACGCGCTTTACCAAACGGGGCTTTGCGCACGATGTAGTGCAGTAAGGTGCTGGCGTGGGCAAACAGGCAGTCGCCGTTGGACATTACGAAATTAAACAAGCCATAGCGGCGGATTTCATGGGTCAGGCCGGCGATGGCATCAAACAAAACTTCAGGTTCGGGCTTGGTGGCAAAGCGGCTGCGCAGGCGGTTGAGAATAAAGCAGAACGCGCGTTCGGAATCGGTCGTGCCGACGGCATGGTAGTACTCGCCCTGCTCGGGGTAAAAATCAATCAAATGGCCGTTGTGGGCAAACAGCCAATATTCGCCCCACATCTCGCGCATGAAGGGATGAGTGTTCGCCAATGAGGTCTGGCCTTGTGAGGCCTTGCGGATATGGGCGATAACGTTTTCAGATTTGATTTGGTAGGCGCGCACCAAGTCGGCAACGGGCGAGTTGGCGCTGGGTTTGTCGTCGTGAAACAAGCGCACGCCTTTGCCTTCGAAAAAGCCGATACCGAAGCCGTCGGCGTGGTGGTCGGTAATGCCGCCGCGACGGCGGAAGCCTTCAAAAGAAAACATGATGTCTGTGGGCGTGTTGCAATTCATGCCGAGCAGTTGGCACATGGCGTTAACCTTTATTTTTGGGGTATTTATAGGGTTATTATGGTGTATCGGGCAGGCAGTTTCAATATGTAGAGTGTGATATGTTTATAACTGTCTCATACTTGGCGGGCCGTCTGAAAAATTGCTGTCAAAAATTCAGACGGCCTTAAAGTGTTCCCAGACCGGGCGGCATTGTTCGGGTAAGTCGGGGCAGGCGCCGAGTATGCCGCCGCTGAAGTCGTTGAGGCGGTGGAAGTCGCTGCCTGCGCTGGCGAGAAAGTCGAAGCGGTCGGCAAGCAGGGCATAGTTGAGGCGGTCGTTTTTACAGCAGTTGCCACTGTGTACTTCAATCCCTGCGCCGCCGAGGTTTTTAAATTCTTGAAAGAGGTTTCGTTTGGCGGTGGCGGATAATTCATAGCGCATCGGGTGGGCGATAATGGCCATGCCGCCCGCGCCTGTAATCGCGGCTACGCAGTCTTCTAGTGTGGCCCATTCATGTCTGACGGAACAGGATTTGCCGTCGCCCAGATATTTGGTAAACGCCTGCTGTTTGTTTTTAACATGGCCTTCGCGGATGAGGAATTCGGCAATGTGGGTGCGGCTGGCCATTTCTTTGTTGGCGGCCAATGCCAGCGCGCCTTCATACGCGCCTGTTATGCCTTTTTTCTCCAGTTTGGCCGCGATGGCTTCCAATCGTTTCAGACGGCCTTTACGGACTTCGGCAAGCAGGTTTTGCAGGGTTTCGTTGTGTTCGTCAAAGTCCAAGCCGACAACGTGGATGGTGCGGCCGCGCCAAGTGACGGATATTTCCGCGCCGTTGACGAAGGGGAGACCGAGGATATCGGCTTCGGCGCGTGCTTCGGCGAGTCCGCCGGTGTGGTCGTGGTCGGTCAGGGCGAGTAGGGTGCAACCGTTTTGACGGGCGAGTCGGACAACTTCGGCTGGGGAGAGCATGCCGTCTGAAACGGTCGAATGGCAGTGTAAATCAATCATGGTTTTGCTTTGAATTTTCTCAAAAAAGGCCGTCTGAACGTTTCAGACGGCCTTGATTTGTTAGAACAGAGAGTCCAGTTGTTGTTTGTTGTTGCCGGTATTGCTTGGCAGAACTGGGGTTTCGTCTGATTCTTCGCGGGCTGGCGCATTGCCGCTCTCGGTGCGGCGGCGGTTTTCATTCGGAATCGCGCGACGGGCAGGTTGAGCGGGGCGCGGTGCAACGCCGCTGTTGTCCAAGGCCAGGTCGGAGCTGGTGGTCATGCGTTCGCGCATATACACTTCGCCACCGTTCGAAACCACGCCCTCAGGGGCTTTCATCGGTTTGACGCTGGTGCCTTTCAGGGCAAAGCGCATGTATTCTACCCATACCGGTACGGCGATTGTACCACCGTAACCTGCACGACCCATGCTGCGCGGTTTGTCAAAGCCGATATAGACGGCAGTCACAACGCTAGGGTTGAAGCCGACAAACCATGCGTCTTTGTTGTCGTTGGTAGTACCGGTTTTACCGGCGATGTCGGCGCGGCCGAGTGCGGCTGCACCGCGTGCGGTACCGACACGGACAACGTCTTGCATGATTTTATACATGATGTAGGCGTTGCGCGGGTCAATGGCCTGAGGCGCGTTCTCACCGGCTACCAAAGGCTGCATTTGCGCTCTCAGACGGCCTTGGCTGTCGTAGATTTTGTCGATGACGTGGGCAGATACTTTGTAACCGCCGTTGGCAAAGACGCTGTAACCTTCTGCAATACGCAACGGAGTGGTTTCGCCTGTACCCAAAGCCATAGACAGGCTGGCAGGGATTTCAGACGGCTTGAAGCCGAAGCGTTGGATGTATTGTTGCGCGTAGCCGATGCCGATAGACATCAGGATGCGGATGGACACCATGTTTTTCGACGCGGTCAAAGCCTGACGCAGCGTGATGTAACCGGAATAGCGGCCGTCTGAATTTTTCGGGTTCCACGCTTTACCGTTTGCACCTTTGCCCGGCAGGGAAATCGGCGCATCGTTAATCATGGTGGAAGCAGTCATGCCTTTTGCCAAAGCGGCGGAATAAACGAACGGTTTGAACGTCGAGCCGGGTTGGCGCATGGCTTGAGTTGCGCGGTTGAAGGTTTTGCTGTGGTAGTCGTAGCCGCCGACCAATGCGCGGACTGCACCGGTTTTCGCATCTAAAGACACCAATGCGCCTTGCAACAAAGGCTCTTGAACGACGGTAAAGGTATCGCCGCTGCCTTTAACGCGGATGACGGAGCCGCGGCGGATGCGGTCTTCGCCCATTTTTTCGTTGTTGACGGCACGGGCGGCAAAGCCTAAAGCGTGGCTGTTCAGCGTGACTTTACGGCCGCTTGGCAACTGAATCTGTACACCTTTACGGGAGGCTTCCAATACAACTGCCGGAATCATTTTATCGACGGTGTAAAGCGTAGAAAGGTATTGGCTGACAGTTTCTTCTACGTTGTCGCTTTTGCTCAGGTCAATGTAGTTTTCTGCACCGCGGTAGCTGCTGCCGCGGTCAAAATTGCGCAGGACTTTACGCAGGGCTTCTGTGGCCACGCGCTGGTGTGCAGTGTCGACGGTGGTATATACCTTAAAGCCTTGAGTGTAGGCATCTTCGCCGTATTTCTCAAACAGCTCTTGACGTACCATTTCGGCAACGTACAGGGCGCTTTGATCGATGTTTTGTACAAAACGCTCGTAATGCAACTCTTCTTTCAAAGCCTGATCGCGTTGCTGCAGGGTGATCATGCCTTCTTCCAGCATATTGTTCAGAATATAAGCCTGACGCAGTTTGGCACGCTCAGGGTTCACAATCGGATTGTAGGCAGAAGGTGCTTTAGGCAAGCCGGCCAACATGGCGGCTTCGGCCAATGTTAATTCATTAACATTTTTATTGAAATAAATTTGGGCGGCGGAGGCGAAACCATAAGCGCGTTGACCCAAATAGATTTGGTTGAAGTACAGCTCCAAAATCTTGTCTTTGCTCAAAGACTGCTCGATTTTGTAGGCCAACAGGGCTTCGTTGAATTTACGGGTGAACGAACGCTCGCTGCTCAGGTAGAAGTTTTTGGCAACCTGTTGCGTAATCGTACTGGCACCGGATTGAACGCCACCGGCCATGACGTTACCGATTGCGGCGCGCGCCACGCCCCAAACGTCCACGCCCCAGTGGTCATAGAAGCGTTTGTCTTCGGCGGCAATCACGGCATCTTTCAAAATTTTGGGGAAGTCGCCGATTTTGGTAAATTCACGCCGCTGTTCGCCGTAAACGCCAATGACTTGGCCGTCTGAAGAATAAATCGTCAGCGGCATTTTTGGTTTGTAGTGTTGTAAAGAGTCCAAAGACGGCAGTTTTGGATAGGTTACCAAAATTGCAATTGCAATCAGACCTACACCGAAAAGAGCCAGTCCTAATAAGAGACCCATGCAGGTCGTTATAATCTTTTTAATCATGACTAAGTAATAATTTTGCCATTAATGGCGATAAATAAAGTAAAATGGGAAACGATTTCTATCAGCCACAGTCAATACTGTGTAAAGAATAAGAAGTCCTTTACGGATAACGAAACAGTTACTCACTCCTAAATGATACAGGGAAGTCAAATCATGCGCTTATTTAAAAGCACGAAAGATACCAAAACAGGCAAGGCTTCTAGCGGATTGAACAACCGCTCTGCCATCGGCGTCGACATCAGCCAACATGCCATTAAGATGGTACAACTGACAGGCCGTAGTTTAAACCAAATTCAGCTGGAAAAATACGTTATTACCAAATTGCCTAAAAATATTGTCAAAGGCAACAAAATTCAAGACTACGATCAGCTTGCTACTTACATCCAACATACTTACACACAATTACGCAGTTCTTGCAAAAATATTGTTGCGGCTGTGCCACAAAATTTGGCGACAGTCGAGCAAATTATTTACAACCCGCGAGATACCGATTTGGACTTAGAAGAGTTTGTCGAGGCGGAGGTCGGTCAATTTGCGCCTATTGAAGAAATGAACTACGACTTTCAAGCTGAAGAAGTCGGTTCAGGCCAGCATGTTTTAGCTGTTGCCGCCAAAAAAGACGATGTCGAGCCGCGCATTGAAATGTTTGAGAATGCGGGCCTGCCTTTGTCTGCTTTGGATTTAGACTTGCTGGCGCAACGCAATGCCTTCGTCTATTGGATGAATACGCATGCTCCCGAAATGGCAGAGGAAAAAGTTGCCGTATTCGGCATTCATGCGACGCAAATGTATGCCCTGATTCTGCAAAACGGCCGTATCCTCTACAAACAGGAAACTCCGGTCAGCACTGAGCAGCTCAATCAGTTGATTCAGCGTACTTATCAGGTGACGGAAGAAAAAGCCGCTCAAATGATGGCTTCCCAAAACAAGCCTTCCGACTACCAGTCTCAGATTGCCGACCGTTTTAATGTACAGGTTGCGCAGGAAGTTCAGCGTGTTTTGCAATTTTACTATACCACGCAGGCCACTGATTCTTTCGCCAATATCAAACACATCCTGCTGACCGGCTTTACCGCGCAGCAGGCAGGTTTGGCGGAAAGCATTTTCTCGCAAACTAATACGGCAACAGAATATCTGCATCCGATTTCATATGTGGAACGCAGTGCAAAAGTAGAATTGCCGCAGTTTCAAATTGATGCGCCGTCACTGACTTTGGCGTTCGGATTGGCATTAAGGGGACTTTGAGAACATGATCGAATTAACCAGAATCAACCTTCTCCCGTATCGGGAAGAGATTAAACAGCGCAAGCAGCAGCAATTCAAAATATTGATGCTTGGCGCTTTTGCAGTGGGTTTGGGCTTGGCAGCCGCTACCTATCTCGGTATTGACAGCGCCATCCGCAATCAAGAAGGCCGCAACAACTTCCTGCAAACCGAAATCGACAGACTTGATAGAGAATTAGGCGAAATCGATAAACTTCAGCAAGAAAAAGAAGCCTTCTTGGCTAAAAAGCTGAAAGTTGAAGAGTTGCAGGAAAA
>NZ_KV831654.1:67467-114502 GCF_001837185.1 Neisseria sp. HMSC064D07
AAAACGCTATCAAGCGGCCTATATCCTTGATTCTTTGAATGCGCTTACGCCCGATAATACTTATTTGACTGCGTTGGAAGCAGAAAGCCCGACCAGCTATAAAATCAGCGGTCATGCCATCAGCGACAATAAAATCGCCGTTATGATGCGCTCCCTGCCAAGTACAGGTATTTTCTTGCAGCCTGAATTGTTGAGCATTAAAAAAGTAGATAACTACCAAGAATTTACTTTGAAATCTTCAATCAACCAAGTGAATACGCCGGCTCCTGCACCGACTGCCCAAAGCAGCGGTGAAATGGCCGAATCTGTGGCAGAACCTGCTCCGGAGGCTCAATAATGGCATCTAAAAACTTAAAACAATTGGACGTACAAAACCTGTACCTGCTCAATATGCCTTCAAAACTTTTGCTGGCAGGTTTATTGATTGTTGGTATGTTGGCTTTGGGCTATGTCGGCGTATTTAAAGATCAGATTGAAACCTTGAATACGCAGGAAGCCAAAGAAGAAGAGCTGAAGGAAACCTTTACGCGTAAAAGCATTCAGGCGGCGAGCTTGAACAATTTGAAGGCTGAGTTGGCTTCTATTCGCTCTGCATTTGATGTTTTGTTGAAACAACTGCCGACCGATGCGGAAATTCCGAACCTGATTCAAGAATTGCATCAGGCAGGCTCAACCAACGGACTGCGTTTGGACAGCGTCGCACCGCTCCAACCTGAAAACGATGGCCCGATTCAAAAACTGCCGTATCAGATTTCCATTACAGGCAAATATTCACAGATCAGCCAATTTACCCGTGACGTAGGCGATTTATCGCGCATTATTACGCTGGATTCTTTGAAGCTCGTAAACGCAGGCGAGGATAAAGAAGGCAAAGGCAATAAAGGCGAGTTGACACTGAGCGCGATTGCGACGACTTACAAAGCCCGTCCGGCCGAAGAGATTGCTGCCGAATTGGCTGCGCAACAGGCACAAGAAGAAGGCAAACCTGCCGAGAATGAGCAAAAATAAAAGAATAGGGAAATCATGAAAAAAATCATCTTACTCTTAAGTCTTCTTCCCTTGGCAGCCTGTACGCAAAGCTATGAAGATTTGACTCAATGGATGACACAAACCCGTCAGGAAGCAAAATCCAAGATTATTCCGTTTGAAGAGCCGACGGTTACATTGCCTAAGCCGTATAGCCCGCCGAACTTTAAAGGCATGAATGCGTTTGATTCACGCCGTTTGGACACTGCCCCTAAAGGCGGCAATGCGCCGGATGTAAACCGTCCGAAAGAAACATTGGAAGCCTTCAGTTTGGAAAATATGGCCTTTGTCGGAACGCTGCAAAGCGGCGGCAAAGTTTCCGGATTTATCAAGGTCAACGACCATGTTTATACCGTTTATCCCGGAAACTACATCGGTCAGAATTACGGCAGAATCCAAAGTATTACCGAAGACAAAATTATCTTGACCGAGCAAGTTGAAGACAGCTACGGCAACTGGGTGTACCGGAAGGCCGAATTGCCATTGAGCAGTAAAGAGGCGGATTCTTCCAATAGCTCCGATAGTTCGAATTCAAATTAATTTAGGGGTCTCACTCGATTATGAAAACCAAGCACATGACAAAATTATTTGCCGGCTTCAGCGTTGCCCTCGCTGTTCAGACGGCCTTTGCAGGCAATATTACCGATATCAACGTTTCCACTTTGCCTGACAACCAAAAAATTATCAAAATCCGTTTCGACAAAGACGTCACTACACCTCATGGTTTTGTAACATCTACTCCGGCGCGTATCGCATTGGATTTTGCCAACACCAATATCCGTTTGCCTCAGCCTGTTTTGGAATATGCCGACCCATTGCTGAATCAAATTACTGCGGCACAAAACAATGACCGCGCACGCGTGGTTTTGGGTTTGAACAAAATCAGCCAATACAATACTGAGATTCGCGGCAACGAAGTTTGGGTGTTTGTAAACGAATCTACTGACCAAACCAATGCAGCCGTTGCAAATGAACGTGCGGCTACGCCGTCTACCGCGCGCGCTGCTCAGACTTATCAAGCCGTTTCAGCAGCCAATATTGATTTCCGCAAAGGCGCACGCAATTCCGGCATTATTGAATTGTCCGCCCCAGGTTTCAGCGGACAGCCGGACATTAAACAGCAGCGCGACCGCGTGGTTGTTACCTTGAAAAACCATACGCTGCCGACACAAGCGCAACGCAGTTTGGATGTGGCTGACTTCAATACGCCTGTACAAAACGTTACGCTCAAACGTATCGGCAATTCTACCCAGCTCATTATCCGCAACAGTAATGCGAATTGGGACATTAATACCAAAGCCTCTTCCGGCCGTTTTGTATTTGAAGTATCGCCTAAAGCCGCCAATACCGAATCCGGCGGCTTGAACCAAAATGCAAACAAATCGTTTAAAGGCCGTAAAATTTCCTTGGACTTCCAAGATGTAGAAGTCCGTACCATTTTGCAGATTTTGGCGAAAGAGTCCGGCGTGAATATTGTTGCCAGCGATACCGTCAAAGGCACCATGACCCTGTCCTTGAAAGATGTGCCTTGGGATCAGGCTTTAGACTTGGTCATGCAGGCGCGCAATTTGGATATGCGCCGTCAAGGCAACATCATCAATATCGCACCTCGCGATGAATTGTTGGCAAAAGACAAAGCCTTCTTGCAGGCGGAAAAAGAGATTGCCGAATTGGGCCCGCTGTATTCTCAAACCTTCCAGTTGAAATACAAAAACGTGGAAGAATTCCGCAAAATTCTGCGTTTGGAAGAATACGACAGCAATAATTCCAATACCCGCAACACTCTGTTGAGCAACCGAGGCAGCGCCTTAATCGATCCGGCCACCAATACGCTGATCGTGACCGACAACCGCGGCGTGATTGAGAAATTCCGCAAACTGATTGATGAATTGGACGTTCCAACCCGTCAAGTGATGGTGGAAGCGCGCATTGTGGAAGCAGAAGATACCTTCTTCCGCAACTTGGGCGTTAAATTCGGTTCCGGTGGTGCAAGTGGCCGTAACGCATGGGGTAGCAACTGGAGCAATGCACAAACCAACTACAATACCAATGCCTCATTTAACCGTGGCGACGTAGGCTACCGCACATGGACTTTGGATCCGAACGTCAGTCTGCCGACCGCAGCCGCAGTCAACAGCATTGCGCTGGTGCGTGCGTTCTCATCCGGTGCATTGGGTTTGGAAATCAGCGCGTCTGAAGAACAAGGTAAGAGCAAAACCATTTCCAATCCGCGCGTGCTGACACAAGACCGCAAAGAAGCCAAAATTGAATCCGGTACGGAAATTCCTTATCAAGAGGCTTCTTCCAGTGGTGCGACTTCGATTACCTTCAAGAAAGCCGTTTTGGGCTTGACCGTAACGCCGAATATTACGCCTGACGGTCAAATCATCATGACTGTGAAGATTAATCGCGATACCCCGATCGACTGTACCGTGGATTCTCTGACAACCAAGTGTATCAACACCAAACACTTGAATACCCAAGCCATGGTTGAAGATGGCGGTACGCTGATTGTCGGCGGTATTTATGAGGAAGAAAGCACCAATGCAGTGAACAAAGTCCCTGTTTTGGGCGATATTCCTGTTGTCGGCAATCTGTTCAAATCACGCGGCAAACGTGAAAACCGCCGTGAGCTGTTGATCTTCATCACGCCGCGCATTATGGATAATGTGGGTAACAATCTGCGTTATTGATTTTAGAATGACAAACAGGCATATCTGCAAAGGTATGCCTGTTTTCGTTTTCAGACGGCCTGAGATGAAAAGGCCGTCTGAAAAACGACGAACTTTTCCACGAAACCACCATATCGTATAAAATGACCCACATGGAAAAAATCAACGGCAATTTAATCTTAATCGGGCTGATGGGCGCGGGCAAAACCACTTTGGGCAAGCAGCTTGCCCAAATGTTTGAATGCCCGTTTTACGACAGCGACTACGAAATCTGCGCTTCTTCGGGCGTATCCATTCCGACCATTTTTGAGATGGAAGGGGAGGAAGGCTTCCGCAACCGTGAAACCAATATGCTGAAGAAGCTCGCTTCCCGGCGCAACATCGTTTTATCGACCGGTGGCGGCTCCGTATTACGCAGTGAAAACAGACAGATTTTGTGCCAAAACGGCACGGTTGTTTATTTGCATGCCAGCCCCGAAACCTTGCTGGAGCGTACCCGTTACGACAGCAACCGGCCGCTGTTGCAAGTTGCCAATCCTTTGGGCAAACTGCAAGAGCTGTATGACCAACGCGATATGCTGTACCGTCAAACCGCCCATCTCGTCATCGAATCCGACAGCTGTCACAAAACGCTCAAACGCCTGATACAGGCTTTAGGCGAATAAATACGCTTTGCAAAGGAATACTATGCGCACACTGACTGTCCAAACCCCGTCCCATCAATACCCCATCTTTATCGGGCATAAGCTGATTGAGCAGGCCGATATGCTGCTTCAGCCCTATCTAGGTAAAAAAGCAGCCATTATTACCAACGAAACCGTTGCGCCGCTTTATCTCAAACAGCTTCAGACGGCCTTAGACAGACTGGGCGTGCCGCATTTCAGCATTATCCTTCCCGACGGCGAAGAATATAAAAACTGGCAGACGCTCAACCTGATTTACGATGGCCTGATGCAAAACCGTGCCGAACGCAAAACCACTTTAATCGCTTTGGGCGGCGGCGTGATAGGCGATATGGTCGGTTTTGCCGCGGCGACTTATCAGCGTGGCGCACCTTTTATCCAAGTACCGACCACATTGCTCAGCCAGGTCGATTCCTCGGTCGGCGGTAAAACCGCCATCAACCATCCGCTCGGTAAAAACATGATTGGCGCGTTTTACCAGCCGCAAGCCGTTTTGGCCGATTTGACCGCCTTGCAAACGCTGCCGCAACGCGAACTTTCCGCAGGCATGGCCGAAGTCATCAAATACGGCGCATTGGGCGATGCCGAATTTTTTGCCTGGTTGGAAGAAAATATGGCCGACCTGATGGCGCAACATCAAGAAAAAATGGCGGAAGCCGTTTACCATTGCTGCAAAATGAAGGCCGATATTGTTGCCCAAGACGAAACCGAGCAGGGCATCCGCGCATGGCTTAATCTCGGCCACACTTTCGGCCATGCCATCGAAGCCGAAATGGGCTACGGCGTATGGCTGCACGGAGAAGCCGTTGCCGCCGGTTGCGTCCTCGCTTCCCGTTTGTCGCAAATCTTGGGCAAAACCCGACAGGCCGACACCGACCGCATTGCCGCTTTAATGGAAGCCGCTTCCCTCCCGTCTGCGCCGCCCGTTTTCTCCTTTGAAAAATGGATTGAACACATGAGCCACGACAAAAAAGTCAGCAGCGGCATCATGCGTTTTGTCGGTTTGGAATACTTGGGCAAAGCCAATATTACCGAAATTACCGATATGGAAATCCTCCGCCAAACCTTGCAACCGTATTTGTGAGGAATGAAGTAGGTTTGCTTCAAAATATAAAAAGGCCGTCTGAAAGTCATTTTCAGACGGCCTTTGGTTTTAAAACGTTTTCATTTATCGGATTAAAGCTAGATAAACCAATTTGGGCGGGTCAATTATTTAAAGCATCTTTTTATCCAACTCGGCAATAATCAACAAGCCGCTGTCAAAGCGTCGGCTGTCGGCCAGTTTCAGACGGCCTTGATGGCGTTTGACAATGGTGTCTGCGATGGACAGGCCAAGTCCGGTGCCTTGTTGTTCGGTGCCGAGAATACGGTAGAAAGGGTCGATAACGCGTTGGCGTTCGCTTGGGGGAATGCCGGGGCCGTTGTCTTCCACCCAGATGTTGAGGTATTCGGCGGTTTCGTCAAAGCCCAAATCGATGCGGCCGCCTTTGGGAGTATAGCGGATGGCGTTGTCGGTAAAGGTTTTGATGAGGGTGTAGATTTCGGTGTCATCGGCGTGGATTTGGCAGTCGTTTTCGACGGCGACGCCGATGTCTTGACCTTTGGCCAGCGCCAGCGGCATGAGTTCCTGCAAGACGCGGCGGAACTGGTTTTGCAGGCTGATCAGGGTTTTGGGGCGTTGGGTTTCGGGCGCTTGGGCGCGTGCGAGGGAGAGGAGTTGCTCGAGCAGGTGGCGGTTGCGCTGTATGCTTTGTTGCAACAGGGCGGACTGCTCGCGCGCTTCGGCGGACAGCTGCATATTGTTGAGCCTCTCTGCCTGAAGGGAAAGGGCGGTCATGGGGCTGCGCAATTCGTGTGCGGCATCGGCGATAAAGCGTTGCTGTTGGCGGACGTTTTCATCGGTACGTTGCAACAGGTTGTTGATGGCGACGACAAAGCCTTGGATTTCGCTGGGAATGTCTTGCGTGTCCATAGGCGAGAGGTCGTTGATTTGGCGCAGCTCCAAATCGTTGGACAGGGTTTTGACGGAACGCATGGTGCGGTGGGTAATCCAGACGGTGAGCAGGATAATCAGGGGCAGGGCGAGGAGCATGGGGAGGATGCTCTGCACGGCAGCCATTTCGGCCAGCTCTTCGCGGTAGTCGCTTTCCTGCATGACGGCAATGCGGCCTTGTTTGGTGGTGCGGGTATAAACGCGGTAGTAATCGTCGTCGTCATCAGACTGAATGGTGTGCAGGCCGTCTGAAATCTTCTCAGGCAGGCTGACAATGGGGTTGGGCGTATTGGGAAATTGAACGGAAATCTTGTTGTCGTTGTCGAGTGAGTGATTCTCGTCATCGGCATCGCTCGGGTCGAGATAGTTCGCGACTTGGCGCAACAGATCGTCTTGAACCTCTTGGGTCTCGTGATAAGTATCGTAATATGAAAATATGCCTGCAAGAATGGAGAGGGGTAGGAGCATACAGATCAGGGCGAAGCTGATCCGGACTTGCAGGGATTGTTTGATGGTGTGGATAAGGCGTTGCATGGTTTGTATGTTGATATTGTTGTGGTTTTTCAGACGGCCTGGTTGTTTTGTGCAACCAGCCAGCCGACCCCGCGGACGTTTTGAATCGCTTCTTTGCCGAGTTTTTTGCGTAAGGCGTGAATAAGGAAGTCAACGGCGTTGCTTTCGACTTCTTCGCCCCAGCCGTAAATTTTGTCTTCCAAATCGCTGCGCGACAGAATCATGCCCGGACGCAGCAGTAGGGCTTGGAGGACGGCAAATTCTTTGTTGCTGAGCATGATGGCCTGTTCCTGCCCGACCACTTCCGCCTGATGGGTGGAGGGGTTGAGTGTGATAATGCCGTTGCTCAGCAGCGTTTGCGCCTGTCCGCCGTGTCGGCGCAATACGGCGCGCATACGGGCTTGCAGTTCCGCCATGTCGAAGGGTTTGACGATGTAGTCGTCTGCGCCGCCGTCTAGGCCGTTGAGGCGGCTGTGCAAATCGTCGCGCGCGGTCACGATTAAGACGGGAACGGTACAGCCGCCGTTGCGGATCTGCGCCAATACGTCCAAACCGTCTTTGCCGGGCAAACCCAAATCCAAGAGCAGCAAATCGTATGCCTGCGCCGCCACTGCTGCGGCAACTTCCGAACCGCGGCTGACCCAATCGACAGCGTAGCCGGTGTCTTTCAGGTTGGCACTGACGGCTTGGGCAATCATGGCATCGTCTTCAACCAATAATACGCGCATGGAAGTTCTCCGGAGGATGGGTGGATAGTGATTATAACCGCACTCAATTAGTAAAAATTTAGGAAGGGTTGAAAAACTGATTTCCTGCAAAAGATGAGGCCGTCTGAAATTTCGGTTTTCAGACGGCCTGTATGCTTCAATACCGATTATTTAGGGTTTTTCTCAATCAAGGTAACCAATTGGTCGATATAGCCTTGAACAAAGCCGCGCGCGGATTCGATGAGCTGGCCGTTGTCGTCAAACAGGGTAGGCGAGTTGCCGAGGAACACTTCCGGCTGGCCGGTCAATGGCATATCGAAATACGAAAGGGCAAGGCGCAGATTTTTTTGCGCGCTATAACCGCCCATTTTGCCGACAGAATGACTGATGATGCCGGCAGGTGTTTTTTTCCAGGCAACATCGGCATTGGGTTTGGAGCCGATGTCGATGGCGTTTTTCAGGCAGGCTGGTACGGTACGGTTGTTTTCGGAAGTCACGAACAATACGCCGGCAGAGGCTTTGATGGTTTCGCGGAATTCTGTATAGCTGGACGGAGTGGGGAAGTCGGTAACGGCAGGATCGTCGTAGTCGAAGTTGTATAAAGGCAAATGGCCGATTTCGACGATTTGCGCTTCGTAGCCTTCGGGGAACATGGAAATGACGTTTTGTGCGATTTTTCGTGCGAACGAGCCTTTACGCAGGCTGCCGACCAAGATGCTGACTTTCTTTGACATGTTTTTCTCCTGTTTAATAATAAAAATGAAAACAATTCTAAATTTTAGTGTTATCTGGGGAAGCGGTCAAGGTTTCAGACGGCCTGTCAAAACGGTTTATGCTAAAATAACGGTTTCGCTGATATTTCAAATTATTATGCACGCTTCTGATTCGCAAAAGGACGCAACGGTACACGAATACTTCGCCGACAACCCCGACTTTCCTGCTAAAACTATTGTCGCCACCTTATTCATCGGCGCATTTTTCGGCTATCTCAACGACACGCTGCTGAATGTCGCGCTCACGCCGATTATGAAGGATTTCGGTGTCGATAAGACCACGGTTCAATGGCTGACGACGGGTTTTCTGCTGGTCATGGGGGCATTTACGCCGATTACGGCAGGCGTGATTCAATGGTTTGAAACGCGCAAAATGGGGCTGTTTACGCAGGCAACGTTTTTAGCAGGCTCGTTGATTTGCGCGTTTGCACCGACGTTTGGCGTATTGGTGGTCGGGCGTATGGTGCAGGCAGTGTCTGCCGCGTTTTTTGTCCCGCTTCTGTTTAACGGAGTGTTGTCGATTTTTCCGCCCAACAAGCGCGGAACGGCGATGGGTGTGATTACCATGATGTTTACCGCCGCGCCTGCAATGGGGCCGACGCTGTCGGGCATCATCATCGACCATACGCATTGGCGCGTGCTGTTCGGCTTTACCGCGCCGTTTATGTTGGCGGCGATGGTATTGGTGGGTAAATATTTGACGGTCAATTTGAGCAACATCAGCCGTCCGAAGATTGATGTGTTGTCGGCCGTTTTGTCGGTCGTGGGTTTCGGCGGGCTGGTGTATGCGAGCAGTAATTTTGCCCATCTGCCGCTGGTGGAATTCATCCTGCTCTTTGCCGCTTCCGTTGCGCTGGTGGGGTGGTTTGCGCACCGTCAGTTCCGTTTGGCGACGCCTTTGCTGAACCTTCGCGCATTTGAATACAAGCAGTTCAGATATTGCGTTGTGATTTTAGCCGGCGCGGTATTCCTGTTTTTGGGATTGGAACTGATGGTGCCGATGTACACGCAGCAAGTGTTGATGCTGACCGGTACGGCAACCGGCCTGATCCTGATGCCCGCCAGTATTGCCCAAGCGGTTGCCGCACCTTTGTTCGGCAAATTGTTGGACAAAAAGGGCGGACGCTTTGTCGTCTTGCCGGCCACGGTGATGCTGGTGGTGTCGTTGGCGGTATTGTGGCTGTTTTTACGGATTGACACGCAAGTGATGATGCTGACGGCGATGTTTACGCTGTTGGCGCTTTCCGTGTCTGCTTGTGTAACCGGCGAAACCCATGGTCTGAACGCGTTGCCGAAAACGCTCAATCCGCACGGCGCGGCGATTCTGACCACCATCAACCCGATTGCCGGTGCCATCGGCGCGGCGTTTTTTGTCGGTGCGACCAATATCGGCGAGAAACTTTCCAGCGCAGATATGCCACAACAGGCAATGCTGGACGGTATCCATTTGGCGATGGGTTGCGCTTTGGTTGTCGGCGTTGGGGTCGTCATGTTTGCTTTGCGTTTGAAAGCGCATCAGAAATAAATAAAAGGCCGTCTGAAACGTTCAGACGGCCTAAGTACCTCGTAAGAATTTATAAGATTTTTGTAACACAATGAAGTTGAAAAGTATTCTATCAATCGGCCTGATGATGGCGGTTTGTCCGTCATGGGCTTTGGATTTCGGGCGTATTCCTGAAAATGAGATTTCTGTTTATGTGCAGGAATTGGACAGCGGCAAAGTGATTGTCGAACACCGTGCCGATGAATTGCGCAATCCTGCTTCGACGATGAAGCTGGTAACGGCGTTTACCGCGTTTCGTATGTTAGGCGGCGATTATCGTTGGAAAACCGAGTTTAAAACCAACGGCTCGATCAACGGCGATACGTTGAAAGGCAATGTGTATTGGGTGGGGAGCGGCGATCCTGTGTTTGACCAGCATGATCTGGTGCAAATGCAGCAACAGATGCGCGATAAGGGCATACGCCATATTGACGGACATCTGATACTCGACCGCAGCCTGTGGGGCGATGTGAAGAATCCGGATGATTTTGCTTCCGATTTTGCCGAAAGCTTTATGACGCCGCCCGATCCCAATATGTTGGCGTATAAAACTGTTGAGCTTCGTGCTGAAAAAGAAGAAGACGGAAGCTTGGTCATCCGTACCAATCCGCCGCTGCCGAATCTGAACATTCAAAACAAATTGACGCTTGAGAATAAAGAAGGGAAGTGCAGTGTTTTAAAAAACTACATGAAGACTTTCTATAAAAACAATACGCTGACCGTATCGGGCAAGCTGTCGGAAAGCTGCTTGGGCAAAGAACTGTATCTGAATATGTACAGCATGAAAGAATTTGTCGGCAAAAGTTTTGTCAACCAATGGCGCCAACAAGACGGCACGATTTCAGACGGCCTGACGACAGGTGCTGCGCCTCATGACGCGCATGTGTTGGTGAGTCATCAATCCAAACCGCTTGCCGATATCCTCACCGATATGAACAAGCATTCCAATAATCTGATTGCCCGTTCGGTTTTCCTTAAATTTGCCGGAAACATGTCTGATTACAAACTGGCGCAGACTAAGGCTGCTTCTATCGTAAAAAGCGAGCTGGCGGTTGCCGGTATCAATACGGAAGGGCTGGTGTTGGAAAACGGTTCAGGCCTGTCCCGCGTAGAACGGCTCAATGCGCGAATGATGGCGCAAATGTTGGAAAAAGCCTACTTCAGCCCGTTTAAAAACGAGTTTATCAGTACGCTGCCGATTGCCGGTAAAGACGGCACGCTTAAAACACGCTTGAAACAGCCCGGTGAAAACCTGCGCCTCAAAACCGGTACACTCAAAGATGTCCGCGCACTGGCTGGGTATTGGTTGGGCGAAAAGCCGTTGTTGGTTGTCGTCATTATCAACAGCCAAAAGTCAACCGATTATTTACGCGACTTGGATAAGCTGGTGTCTAAAATTGTTCAGCCCGGTGGCGAACATTGGATTGATGCTAAGGCTTCCTGCATGATTAGGTATCAGGCTTGATAAGCTAAAAAAGGCCGTCTGAAAATGCATTGACGTTTTCAGACGGCCTTTGTGTAAGAAGGGGAGGCAAGTATTTATGTCTATTTTGAATAGATGATATAGGGATTTAATGGATAAGCGTTTGGTGTGAATCCGCTTGAGATAGATGGTCTTTCAGGGTTTAAACCGTATGTCTGCTTTATTGTGTTGTCCTGTTTATACTATCTAAAAAGCTCGATTTTTTATAAAAAGGCATAGGGTACAGACGAAAAAAATACCGGTAAAAACCGGTATTTTTTACTTTTAACTTGATGGCGCGGCGGACGGGGCTCGAACCCGCGACCCCCGGCGTGACAGGCCGGTACTCTAACCAACTGAGCTACCACCGCGCATCCATTGTCAGGGACAATGAAAAGGAAAGTGGTGGGTGATGACGGAGTCGAACCGCCGACATTCTGCTTGTAAGGCAGACGCTCTACCAACTGAGCTAATCACCCATGCGCAAAATTGCGAAGACGCTATTAAACCAAAAAATTCTGATGCGCGCAAGATTTATTTGCCGATAATTAGATATCTCCCTGCAAGCACCAGTTTTCAAAGGAAATAATTTCTTCCTGTTTGCCTGCGACAACCAAAATATCACCGTTTTCCAAAACAAAATCAGGGTCAAGGTCTTGGATTTTTCCGGTATTGCGGCGGATAAACAATAGTTTCAGATAATGCGCTGCCAATGGCAATTCACGGATGGTTTTGCCGATGGCGTGTGCTTCGCCTTGCAATGGGAAGGCATGGCGGCAGACGGCCTTACTGTCTTCGTCGGAGAAGCTGTCATCATCACTGCCGACAAATAAGTCTTGCAAAGATGCATAGCGGCTGTGACGGATGTGGGTTATGGTTTGATAAACATGGTTGTAGGAGAGGCCGTGGCCTAACATGGCATAGCTTGCCAGAACCAGGCTGGTTTCTTTGGTATCGGAGACGGTTTCTTCAGCACCCATTTCGGTAAAGGTTTTAACGTAATCGTCATTGGTGGCGCGAACATAAACCGGCATGCTCGGATGCATGGACATGATGTTGCCGAGAACATGTTGGGTTTCATGCATATTGTTCAGCGTGATGACCACCATTTTGGCGCGTCCCAAGCCGGCGGCTTCCAAGACTTCACGGCGTTTGGCATCGCCAAAGGAAACCGGTTCGCCTGCGTTACGTGCCACTTGTACGCGGGCAATGTCCAAGTCAAGGGCAAAGTAGGGGATGCTTTCTTGCGCCAATACACGGGCAACCGATTGGCCACCGCGTCCGAAACCGATAATCAGGACGTGTTCGGATTTGCTCATGGTTTCCACCAGCATGGAGTGCAAGTCCAAGGCTTTCATGTCCCAGTCGGATTTGACGAAGCGGCTGACGATAGCATCGCTGCTGCCCAAGATAAATGGAGCGGCAATCATGGAAAGCAAGACGGCAGCAGTGGCTGCTTGTTCCAATTCGGGCGAAACCATATTGATTTTGCTGGAAATAGCCAGCATTACGAAGCCGAACTCGCCGCCTTGTGCCAAATAAAGCGCACTTTTGAGGCTGTCGCTCGTAGGGTTTTTCATGCGCAAAGCGATGATGAAGACGACCAGTGCTTTCAAGACCAACAGGATTGCCAACAAAATCAGGATTTGCTGCCAGTTGCCGATCAGCGCCTGAATATCCAGCTTCATGCCGACGGTAATAAAGAAGAAGCCCAGCAGGATATCGCGGAATGGACGGATGTCGTCTTCCACCTGAATGCGGTATTCGGTTTCGGAAAGCAACATACCAGCGACGAATGCGCCCAATGCCATAGACAGGCCTTCAAGCTCTGTCAGATAGGCCACGCCCAAAGTAACCAGCAAAACGTTGATCATGAAGAGTTCGGACGATTTGCGTTTGGCAACCAGTCTGAACCAGCGCGACATCACTCGGCTGCCGACAACAAACAAAATGCCTAAGGTCAGCAACATTTTCAAACCGGCCAAGCCCAACTCTACCCACAAGTTGCCTTCGCTGCCGCCAGCAAGTGCCGGAATCAGAATCATCAGCGGTACAACGGCAATATCTTGCATCAGCAAAACACCCATGGCCATTTGACCATGCGGCTGACCCAGCTCGGTTTTCTCCGACAGAATGCGGCTGACGATGGCAGTGGACGACATGGTCAGTGCGCCCGCAGTGGCAAACGCCCAGTTAAACGGCGTGCCCATTGCCATCAAAATGCCCATAATTGAGAGCATGGTAATGATGACTTGCAAACCGCCCAATCCGAATACGAGGCGGCGCATGGCTTTGAGCTTGGGCAGGGAGAATTCGAGACCGATGCTGAACATCAAGAACACAATGCCGATTTCGCCCAAATAGTCGGTGGCGTGGCTTTGCGGAATCAGTTTGAACATACCCGGACCGGCAATAAAGCCGACTAAAAGATAACCGAGCATGGAAGGAATGTTGAATTTGCGACAGTAGATAACCGTAATGACGGAAACCAACAGGACAATGACAATAGGACCGAGGGAGAATTCGTGCATAGAGTGGGCGGCCTTTCGTTAAAAGTAGCTATTGTTATATAGGCCGTCTGAAACACGTCGAAAACCGACAGCAAACCCAAATAAAAACGCACAGAATGAACTTCATTTCTGCGATTTGATTTCCCGTATCATGCTTATTTGGACTTACTGTTTCGAGCGTTATCTAACGGATTATTAAGATTATATCAAGATAGAATGTAAAGTAGTGTTTTGATTGACAAAAAGGGCCATCTGAAATATTCAGACGGCCTTTAAATAAACAAACGGTTTAAGGCATTAACATGCCGCCGTTGACATGAAGTGTCTGACCGGTAATGTATTTTGCCTGATCCGAAGCCAAGAATAAGACTGCATCGGCAATATCTTGTGCTTCACCGAATTTGCCCAAAGAAGTTTGCGCTTCAAAGGTTTTGCGGGTTTCTTCCGGCAGGGCGCGGGTCATATCAGTGTCGATAAAGCCGGGGGCAACGCAGTTGACGGTAATGCCGCGGCTGCCGACTTCACGTGCCATAGATTTGGAGAAGCCGATTAAGCCTGCTTTTGCGGCCGTATAGTTGGTTTGACCGGCATTGCCCATCACGCCGACAACAGATGTGATGTTGATGATGCGGCCGGTACGCTGTTTCATCATGCCGCGCAATACGGCTTTGGAGGCGCGGAACACAGATTTGAGGTTAACCTGCATGATGTCGTCCCACTCTTCCTCTTTCATGCGCATCAGGAGGTTGTCGCGGGTAATGCCGGCGTTGTTGACCAGAATATCCAGTTTGCCGAATTCTTTTTCGATGTCGGCAATTAGATTTTCGATGGTTTCAGGTTCGGCAGAATTCAATGCACGGCCTTCGCCGCCCCATTGTGCCAAGCGTTCGCCGATTGCAGCGGCGCCGCTCTCACTGGTGGCTGTACCGATAACTTTTGCACCGGCTGCAGCCAAAGTATCGGCAATCGCCGCACCAATACCGCGCGATGCGCCGGTTACCAAAGCGATTTTGCCGCTCAAATCTTGTGTACTCATGTTTTATTCCTTAATTGCGATTGGAAAAATGGTTTCAGACGGCCTTATACCACGAATAGGTTTTTTAATCTAACTTTTGTCTGCACATGCTATGAATCAGCTTCGGGCAAGTCGATTGCTATCTGCGGCGGAATATTCAGAACATGGTTGATCAAGTTGCCGAAACTGTATTTTGCAAGCAAGATTTATCTCAAGACTAATTAAAAATTTAGAGTTAATGCAGGCAGCATTCGTTTACTTATCAATAAATACATGATTATCTACAACGGATGCTGTACCATACGGAATAATTTCAAAAAAAAATAAGGAAAACACATGGCCATTTTGGTTACCGGCGGTATGGGCTTTATCGGCTCGCATACCGCTATTTCGCTGATTGAAGCGGGCTACGATGTCGTAATTCTCGACAATCTGTGCAATTCCAGTATCAACATTCTGCCACGTCTAAAAAAAATCACTGGCAAGGATATTCCTTTTTATCAAGGAGATATCCGAGATCGTGCTATGCTGCAAAAGATTTTTTCCGAACATAAAATCCAAACTGTGATGCACTTTGCCGGTTTGAAAGCGGTAGGCGAAAGCAATACACTACCTATGAAATATTACGATTACAACGTGTCGGGTAGCTTGATTTTGGCAGAAGAAATGGCTAAGGCAGGAGTATTTAGTATTGTATTTAGCTCATCTGCCACAGTATATGGTGACCCTGCTCGCACGCCGATTACCGAAGATATGCCAGTAGGAGGTACAACCAATCCTTACGGCACATCAAAATATATGGTCGAACGTATTTTGACTGATATTCAAAAAGCCGACCCACGCTGGAGCGTGATTCTGCTACGCTATTTCAATCCTGTAGGCGCACACAAAAGTGGTTTAATCGGAGAATACCCAAATGGTATTCCAAATAACCTCTTACCGTATATCTGCCAAGTCGCTTTGGGTAAACTGACAGAGTTGTCAGTATTCGGAAACGACTACCCTACCCCTGATGGCACAGGTGTGCGCGATTATATCCATGTTGTTGATCTAGCTGATGGCCATTTGAAAGCTATGCAAAGCCATTCAACCAAGTCCGGCGTACATATATTCAATTTAGGTACAGGTAACGGCTATTCCGTACTAGATATGATTAAAGCCTTTGAAGCTGCTTCAGGCCTGAAAATTCCTTATCGAATTAAAGACCGTCGCCCTGGTGATATTGCTGTTTGTTACGCCGCCCCTGCCTACACCAAAGCGCAAACCGGTTGGGAAACCAAGCGTGATTTGGCGCAGATGATGGAAGACTCATGGCGTTGGGTCAGCAACAATCCAAATGGCTACGACGATTAAGTGGAACTATATATACAAATGGAGATCTTTGTAAAAATCTTGCCTATTCATAGAAAATGTTATTTGAGTTGTCAAGTAACATTTTATCCTTCTTAAGACGTTATTTTATCATATTTCTCTTTATTTTCTTCCTTTTAGGGGTATATTCCCCACCTTATATAGTTAGGATGATGGTAGTGATTAAATTTTTCTAGCTATTCAGGATGAACTCTATTTTAAAATATAAATTTTTAAAATTTCAATGTCTCTTATTCCTTGTTTTTTAACTTGTTGTACCTTTTCTTATTAAAATATTTGTAAAAAATAAGTTTTAAGTAGTTTTTGAATTTTTTAATAAATTTAAGTTGTTCATCATATTGTTTGATAGCTGGGGATACTAATGATTGAAAGTATATGTCATTTTTTTTGTAAAAATCATAGTGTTTATTATAAATTCTTAGCATATTATCAGATAATTTATTACTATTGGATAAATTGCTGACAGATGAATTGTCTGAACGTTGGCGATAATAAAATAATGATTTATGTATTTGTTTAATCTTGCCGCCATTTTTTATTATGGAAATAAATAATTCCCAATCTTCGAGTTGAGTCATGTTTATATCGAAACCACCTGCTGCATCATAATGAGACTTTCTAATGAGAGCAGTAACGTAGATGCAATTTTGTAATAAGAACCTTCTTAATTCAAATTTAGGTAGATTCCACGGTTTGTTTTTAGAGTCAAAAAGAATAGCATCGGTATATACAATAGATAGTTCTTTATCTTTTTCAGCTGCTTCTATACAAACTTTTAGATAGTCTATTCCTAAAATATCATCTGAGTCTAAACATACAAGATAATCACCTTGAGCATGTTGAATGGCATTTACGCGTGCTTTGACGTAATAAGTATTTTTTTGAGGAATGACTTTTAAGCGAGGCTCTTTTGTGGCACATTCATATAGAATATTTAGTGTATCATCAGTGGATCCATCATCTATGGCAATAATCTCAAAATTTTTATAGGATTGTTGATAAACACTAAATAAAGTTTCTTTAATATAAGCGGCTGAATTATAACATGGAATAATAATAGATACTAAGGGGTGGGAGGTATTCATTTTCTTTTCACTGTTAAATTAATTTAAAATTTTCTCGATATTTAAGATTATAGTAAATTTTGGTGATTTTAGTCTAAGATTATTTGTTTTTTAAACATGTTGTTTCTCCAGAGTGGTTGAGTCCGCTTGGGGCAGGGTAATGGGGATGTTGGGATCGATGTTAAAGGCACAGCTGATCCAGTTGCTAAAACTGTATTTGTGTTTCAGGCAGGGGGTAAGCGGTACATACGGCAAGGTCAGGAAGGCTTTGAGTCGTCAAGGTTGCTTCCATTCCAGTAGAACATATTGTTCGGGTGATAAAAATCGTAATGTACGATGGTCGAATTGGTCGTAATCAGTTTTTTGTCCAAACCAATCGCTTCGAAAATCCGCAAAGAGAGGCCGTAGTGCTTTCGGTTGAGGAAATCTACTAATACGGAGGATTTGGCTGCTTCTTCTAAGTTTTGACGATGGGAGAGGGCGTTTTCAAATGAGAAGAACTCGACTTCTGGAATGCCTAAAGCCGCTTTTTCTTCTTCAATTTTCTTACTGGCCAAGCGGAAATCTATTTCTAAACCGATTGAACGGGCAGCTTTACAAAATGCACGGATATCATTGTTGCGGTCGGCAGCGTACGAGCCGATAAACAAGATTTTGTTTTGCGGGTTTTCAGACGGCCTGAAGCTATCAAAGTAGAGGCTGGTGGTTGGAAAGAGTTTTTCGGTGTATTCAGGTTGTTTGCCTTGGTCAAACGGATCGAAAAAGTAAAATTTGTCGAAAAATTCGATGTTGTCGAAGTCTTCTTTTAAGAAGGTCAGGGCTTCCCAGTTGTAGTACACCATTAATTTGGAATGCGCTCTGAGCTTGGCGATGAAGTCTTTCGGGTAGGCGCCCAGCCAAATCATGAAGCAATAATCCGCTTGTTCGGAATGTTCGCTTAACAGGGTATTGAGGCGTTCTTCTACGGCGCGGAACATGGTCCGTTTTTTGAAGTCTTGTTGTCCAAGAATATTTCGATACCAGATTTTTTTTCAGCCGTTGAAATACATTTTTGTATTTGAACTCTTTTTCTTCATAGGTCAGAGACAGCACTTCAAATCCGCATTTTTCCAAGTTCTCAATAATGAGTTCGTGGATTTTGAAGAGTTCCGGCATGGCGAGAATGACTTTTTTCTTACTCATAATGTATTCAATATAATATTTTGTCAGGCAGGAGTATTTGCCATAGGCAATAGGGTTAATCAATGCCGAGCAGGCGGTTTAGCCATTGTGTAAATGAATAATAGGCTTTGATTTCAGGGGCAGGGTGCTGATACGGGCGCGCCAAAAATTCAGACAATGCGTCTAAATTACCGCCGTCCCATACGAACACGCGGTTTGGGTGGTATAGGTCGGTCTCCAAGATATGTTTGTTGGTGGTAATCAGTTTTTTATCGAAACACAACGCATCAAAGATACGGAATGATAAGCCATAATGTTCGAACTGTGCAAAATCGACGACCGCGCCGCAACTTTGCACTTGGCTGAGGTTTTCTTCAAAGCTGAGGATGCTGCTGCGGTCGAGATAGTGGATGCCGTTGTGTCCAAAAGCTTTTTCAGCCCTGTCATCTTTGCAGTAGATATGAAAATCCAAGGGTAGGTTGAGGCGTTCGGTTTCTTTGATAAAGCGTTTGGTTTGTTCTTCGCGTCTAAGTTCGTAGCCACCTAAAAAGTAGAGTTTGTTGGTGGGGGCATATTCCGCCACGGGAAAGTCAAAGTAAAAATTAGTGGTGGCTTTGAAATGGCATTGTGGATATTTTTGAATATCGTCGGGGTCGAAAACCCAGCATTGGTCAAAATAATCCAAATATTCAATAATATCTGGGAAACGACCTACGCCATCCCATTGATAATTCACACAAACATTGCTGTGTTCGCGGATGGTGGCGATGATTTCTTTGGGGTAAATATTGGCGCGGATACAGAGCGCATAATCGGCTTTTTTGCCGTTTAGCAAGGCCAATTTTTGCTGAATATCGTCGACGTGGCGGCTGTATTTAAGGTATTTTTTATAGTTGCCGTCTTTGGTGATGTGTTTGTGGTAGAGGTTTTTGAGTCTGCTGCCCAAGTTCGGGTAATAGGAATCTCGGTCGTCATAGCACAGATTAATGACATCAAAACCAAGAAAACGCAGATTTTTTTCGATACATTGATCCAGTCCGTACATGTAGGGAACGGCAAGAATAATGGTTTTTTTCATAATGTGTTCGGATTGGAGTGGGCTGATTTTTCAGACGGCCTTGCCTGACAGGATAAGGCCGTCTGAAAACGTTTTAGTGGGCTTCGATAAATGCAGCCACTTGATCGGCATTGGTCAATGCGCTGCACGCGGCTTCTTTGTTGATGCGTTTGGCGAGTCCTGCGAGGACTTTGCCGGGGCCGCATTCGGCGGATTCGGTGATGCCTTCGGAAACAAGCGCGTTGACGGTTTCTGTCCAGCGCACCGGGCTGTACAGCTGGCGTACCAAGGCATCTTTGATTTTGTCGGCATCATCGTAAGAGGCAACATCGGCGTTATGAATAACGCGGATTTGCGGTTGTTTGATGGTGATGTCTTTCAATGCTTCGGCAAGTTTTTTCGCCGCAGGCTTCATGAGGCTGCAATGTGAGGGAACGGAAACGGGCAGCGGCAGGGCGCGTTTGGCTCCGGCTTCTTTGGCGGCGGCCATGGCGCGTTCGACTGCGGCGGTATTGCCGGCAATCACAACTTGGCCTGGGGAGTTGAAGTTGACGGCTTCAACGACTTCGCCTTGTGCAGCTTCGGCACAAATGGTTTTCACTTGTTCGTCTTCCAACCCCAAAATAGCGGCCATTGCGCCTACGCCTTGCGGTACGGCAGATTGCATGAGTTCGGCGCGCAGGCGGACGAGTTTGACTGCGTCTGCGAAATCCAATGCGCCGGCAGCGACGAGGGCGGTGTATTCGCCGAGACTGTGGCCTGCAACGACGGAAGGGATTTTACCGCCGGCTTCTAAGTAGGCGCGGTAGGTGGCAATGCCGGCAGCCAGCATGATGGGCTGGGTGTTGACGGTTTGTCCGATTAATTCGGCATCTTCGCCGTTAATCATTGCCCACAGGTCTTGACCCAATACGGCGGAAGCTTCGTCAAATGTGGCTTTAACGATGGCTTGCTCGGTAAAGCCGTTCATCATGCCTAGGCTTTGTGAGCCTTGTCCGGGGAAGAAGAATGCGAAAGACATGGTAATTCCTTATTGGTTTGAATGTTTGAGGGTGTCCGCCAGCAGAAGGAGGGTGGCGACAGTATTGGTTGCGGCGGTCAGTCGGAAGGTGCGGACAAAACTGGGTTTGCTGGTTTTATGCCTGAATGCGACGCTGCCGCAATAACCGCCCGGCCAGCCGCCAAGCAGGTTGAGCAGGTGCAATTTTGCTTCGGGTATGCGTCTGCCGTGGTTGCGTGCGCGCTGTTTGTCTAGGTAGTAAAGCAGGAAAATGTATGTACTCAGTGCGAGATAGGCGATTGCCAGTTTGGGCAATATTACAGCCGTTATGCTTAAAAACAGGCAGTTGATGCAGAGTGCAAACGTTAGGGATTTCATGGGTTTGAGCAGAATAGGCCGTCTGAAAGGGATGTTCAGACGGCCCAGCCGTTAGTATTTCACCAAAACCGCACCCCAGGCAAAACCGCCGCCGATGCCTTCGAGCAAAAGGTTTTGTCCGCGTTTGATTTGGCCGTTTTTAATACCGACATCCAGTGCCAGCGGAATGGAGGCAGCGGACGTGTTGCCGTGGTCTTGGACGGTTAAGATCACTTTGTCCATGCTCAAGCCTAAGTGTTTGGCGGTAGAGTCGATAATGCGCTTATTGGCTTGGTGCGGCACAAGCCAATCGATTTGATTGGTGGTATAACCGGCTTCTTTGATAACGTCATCTGCGATTTTGGACAGCATTTTGACGGCAAACTTGAATACGCCGGGGCCGTCCATGCTGATGTAGGGCGAACCGCAAATCTGGCCGTTGGCAATTTGTCCCGGGACGTTCAAAAGGTTGAGGTAGTTGCCGTCGGCTTTGAGTTTGCTGTGGATGATGCCTGGTTCGTCAGATGCGCTTAAGACAACCGCGCCCGCACCGTCACCAAAGAGGACGCAGGTGGTGCGGTCGTTCCAATCGACGATGCGGCTGAAGGTTTCCGCGCCGATGACCAAAGCGTTTTTTGCCATGCCGCTTTTAATGTAGGCATTGGCAGTGGTCATGGCATACATAAAACCGGCGCACACGGCTTGGACGTCAAAGGCGGGGCAGCCGTTGGCAATGCCCAATTTTTGCTGCACGATGGTTGCCGTAGAAGGGAACTGCATATCGGGAGTGGCTGTGGCGACGATAATCAGGTCGATATCGTCAGCCTGCAAGCCGGCATCTGCCAAGGCGCGGCGCGCTGACTCGGCGGCCAAGTCGCTGGTTTTTTCGCTGTCGTCTGCAATATGGCGAAATTTGATACCTGTACGCGTGGTAATCCACTCGTCGGAAGTGTCCACTTTTTTGGCAAGGTCGTCATTGCTGACGCGGTTGGCAGGAAGGTAGCTGCCTGTACCGGAAATTTTGGCATATTGCATGAGAACGGCCTTTTTAGAGAGTTGATTCAGATAATCGGGTATTGTAAGCGAAAATGGGGAAATTCCCAATATTAAGAATGAAGTCGGTGATTAAAGATAAAAACAGGCCAAAAACAGGCCGTCTGAACATTGTGAAGTTTCAGACGGCCTGTGTATATCAGCCTTAAGCTTCCGTTGCTGGAGCAGCGGTTTCTTCCAGTTCGGCTGCTGCTTTGGCGGCTTCCAAAGCGGCTAACTGGGTGGCTACGCCTTGTTCGATTTGAGCGAGGCCGGCGGATTTGGCTTCGTGGTAGGCTTCTTCCAAGGCATAACGGAAGCCGACTTCGTCGGTTCCGCCGTGGCTCTTAATCACGATGCCGCGTAAGCCAAGTAGGATGGCGCCGTTAAATTTACGCGGATCCAGTTTGCCTTTCAAACCTTTGAGCGCGGGCAGGGCGGCAATGGCGGCAAGTTTGTTGAACAGGGTACTTTGGAATTCACGGCGGATGGCGCCGCTCATGAATTTAACCGCGCCTTCGATGGTTTTGAGCATAACGTTGCCGACAAACCCGTCAGCGACAACGACATCGGCTTCGCCATACAAAACGCTGTTGCTTTCGATATTGCCGATAAAGTTGAGTTTGCTGCTGCTCAACAGTTTAAAGGTTTGTTTGACGGCATCCGTACCTTTGATGTCTTCTGTACCGACGTTCAAAAGGGCGACGCGCGGGCTGCCTTTTTCAGGGTGCAGCGCGTGTACCAGCTCGCTGCCGATGATGGCAAATTGAACCAGTTGTTCGGGCGTACAGTCGACGTTGGCACCCAAATCCAAAGCCAAAGTAACGTGTTCGCTGTCGGAAGGCAGGAATTTGGCGATGGCAGGGCGCTCAATGCCGGGAATGGTTTTGAGGACGAATCTGGCGGTCGCCATCAGTGCGCCGGTATTGCCTGCCGATACGGCGGCTTGCGCGTTGCCTTCTTTGACTTGGTTGATGGCGATGCGCATGGATGATTCTTTTTTGTTTTTCAGCGCAGATTGCGGCGCTTCATCCATTTCGACGACTTGCGCTGCATGGCAGACGGTAATGCGGTCCATAGGCGCGCCTGCCGAGCTTAATGCTTGGCGGACTGCTGCTTCATCTCCGACCATAATCAGGTGTACGTCGGATTGCTGTTTCAGGAAATCCACTGCACCGGGGACGGTAATCGCAAGGCCTGCATCTCCGCCCATGGCATCTACGGCCAGTGTAATCATGTTGTTCTCCGGTTTGTGTGTTTCAGACGGCCTCAGAAAATCGGACAAGCACACTCATCTGATTCTCAGGAGATTGAATGGAAAATCAGATGAAAAGGCTTGTTGCGACGGTTGTGCCAGATTATTGGTTTTGCGCGGCCAATTTGTTGTGT
Source organism: Neisseria sp. HMSC064D07 (assembly GCF_001837185.1). NCBI lineage: Bacteria > Pseudomonadati > Pseudomonadota > Betaproteobacteria > Neisseriales > Neisseriaceae > Neisseria > Neisseria sp. HMSC064D07. The sequence continues at coordinate 90,796 of NZ_KV831654.1, forward strand.
TCGTCAATGTCTAGCGCGTCCCAAGGATAGTTGATCCACCAGTCTTCAACGGTAATGCCGCTGAAATAAGGGACACCTTCAGGAATTTTACCGACTTTGGCTTTGATTTTTTCATGCAATACTGCTACGCCGACGGTGCCGAAATCTTCTTTCAACAATTCGTTCAGGCAGAATTCCATGGTAACGCGGCTGTCGTCCACTTCGTCAACAACCAGTACGTTTTTGCCTTTCAGTACATCGGGAACGGGATCAAGCCATTGGACTTTTTTCACTTCCTCGGTCACCTGACCTTCGTGATCGTTGTCGTAGTAGGCTGTGGTGACGGCGTAAATCGGGATTTCCAAGAAGCAGCGCAACATGCGGGCAGGGATAAAACCGCCGCCGCCAATGGCAATCATGGCATCGTATTTTGTGCCGGAGTTTTGGATTTTTTCCGCCAATCCTTTGATTACGCGGTGGATGTCGTCGTAGGTGTACCAGATTTTACGTTTCATGGTGTGCTTCCGAAGAGGAAAATACAGGGTGCAATGCAAAAAAGCCAGTCATTGCATGGCAATATTCTGGCTTTTTCAGTCAGACGAACGGATTATTCGCCTTTAGCTTTTACCACTTTACGGCCACGGTACATACCGTTTGGAGAAATGTGGTGTGGACGATGTACTTCGCCGGTTGCGCTGTCAACAGACAGAGAAGGCGCAGTCAGAGCGTCGTGTGAACGGTGCATACCGCGTTTAGAAGGGGATTTTTTGTTTTGTTGAACGGCCATTTCAAGCTCCTAGATAAATAAACTGTGTCCTAATTAACTGCTTTTCAAACCTGCTAAAACAGCGAAGGGGTTTGGTTTGTCCCGATTGACTTCGTCCAGTGTTCCATTGTTGCCGCAGTCTTCGTGTCGAGGGGAGAAAGGGAGCGACATCAGGATTTGGTCTTCAACCAGAGTCCGCACGTCAAGCTCTTTTTCGAGCAGCATGCCTTCCAATTCTTCATCGGCAAGCATGGCTTCGTCCAAACTCTCTTCATCGGCAAACAGGACGATACGGCTGGTTTCATCGAGCAGAAACGGCATGGGCGTAATGCAACGCTGGCAAATCAGGGGCATGTCGGCTTTGACGTTTAAATCGAGAAACAGACGTTGCAACCGGTCGCGACCGCCTTGCAGCGTAAACGACACGCGTGTCTGTTTGTCGGCCGGATAATCGTGCGAACTGACTCGTTCATCCAATTCTTCGAGCAGGAAGCTGCCTTGCAGATTCTGCCCTTCGGCGGCGAAAACTTCTGGGTCAATCAAATTAGGGTATGACATAAACGGAGTATGATATAATTTCGGCAGTCTAACGTCAATGTTTTTAAGTAAAAATATGGAAGTAAAACTGCCTTTGGTTTTAGGGTCGAGTTCGGTTTTCCGCTGCGGACAGCTTCGCCGTTTGGGTATCGATTTTCAGACGGCATCGCCTGATTTTGACGAAACGCCTATTGCGGGCGAGCATGCGGGCGAGACGGCGCTGCGTTTGGCTGAAGGTAAAGCCCGTTCATTGGCGGCAACTTTCCCTGCCGCGCTGATTATCGGTGCAGACCAAGTCGCATGGTGCGAAGGACGTCAATTGGGCAAGCCGATGAACGTCGCAAATGCACAACAGATGCTGGCGGACTTGAGCGGGAAACGGATTGAATTTTACAGCGCAATCGTGCTTTTGAATACTGCTACGGGCAAGGTTCAGCATCATGTCGATCATACGGTGGTTGCCATGCGACAGTTGGCGCAGGCGCAAATCAGCCGATATTTGGAACGCGAGCCGGATGCGGTTTATTGTGCCGGTGCGGCGAAGAGCGAGGGTTTGGGCGCCGCTTTGTTGGAGCGGATTGAAAGTACGGATCCGAATGCTTTAATCGGCCTTCCGATTTTCCGTCTGATTGATTTTTTGAAAAACGAAGGTGTGGAAGTTTTATAGTTTGAGGCCGTCTGAATGTGTTCAGACGGCCTGAGATTTTTTGGAGTTGCAAGAATGAAACCGATTTTGTATTTGATTCCTACCCCTTTGGGTGCGCCTGATACGTCATGCCTGTTGCCGCATGAACAACAGGCGATTGTCGGGCTGACTGATTTTGTCGTGGAAGCGGAAAAAACGGCGCGTGCGCATTTGAAACATTTGGGCGTGACTACGCCTATCCGCGAGCTGAATCTGCAAACGCTAAATGAACACACGGATTTGAAGACTTTGCCGGAACTGCTGAAACCTTTGCAAGAAGGGCGCAGTATGGGCATTGTCAGCGAGGCGGGTTGTCCGGCTGTTGCCGATCCGGGCGCGAATTTGGTGGCTTTGGCGCATAAACACGGTTTTGAAGTACGGCCTTTGGTCGGCCCGTCCAGCTTGTTGCTGGCACTGATGGCTTCGGGTGCGAATGGGCAAAACTTTGCGTTTAAGGGTTATCTGCCGTCTGAAAAAAATGAGCGCATTCAGAGTTTGAAGGCTTTGGAGCAACGTTCGCGCCAGCAGAATGAAACGCAGCTGTTTATCGAAACGCCTTATCGCAACGATGCGTTGTTGGCTGATGCGGTGGAAAACTTGCATCCCGAAACGCGCTTGTGCGTGGCTACGGACTTGACCTTGCCGACACAGGAAATCATCAGCCAGACGATTGCGCAGTGGCGAAAAAGAAAAGAAATGCCGAACTTGAAAAAACGCCCGACGATTTTTGTGTTGCATGCCGCTTAAAACTGGATTGGGTTCAATCTCAAATTGTATTTGTTTGAGGAAATAAAAAAAGGCCGTCTGAACAACAGACGGCCTTTGTGTTACCTAAACCTTTATCAAGAAACGACTTCGCCTTGGGCGCGTTGTTTTTCGATGCTGCGGTTGATGTGCCATTGTTGGGCGATGGTCAATAGGTTGTTGACTACCCAGTACAGAACCAAACCAGCAGGGAAGAAGAAGAACATGATGGAGAAAACCAAAGGCATGATTTTCATCATTTTCGCCTGCATAGGGTCGGTTGACGGCGGATTCAGATAAGTTTGTGCAAACATGGTCGCCGCCATAATCAAAGGCAGGATGTAGAAAGGATCCGGACGGCTCAAGTCGGTAATCCAACCCAACCAAGGCGCTTGGCGCAATTCTACGGAGGCGAACAATGCCCAGTACAGGCCGATGAAGACGGGGATTTGCAATAGCATAGGCAGACAGCCACCCAGCGGATTGATTTTCTCGTCTTTATAAAGCTGCATCATGGCTTGTTGTTGTGCCATGCGGTCATCGCCGTATTTCTCTTTGATGGCTTGCAATTTAGGTGCGGCGGCACGCATTTTTGCCATAGAGCGGTAAGAGGCGTTGGTCAATGGGTACAGTACGGCTTTGACGATGATGGTCAAAACGATGATTGCCCAGCCCCAGTTGCCGATGATGTTGTGCAGTTGGTTCAAGAGCCAGAAGAGTGGGGAGGCGAACCAGTGTACTTTGCCGTAGTCTTTGGCCAGTTGCAGTTTGTCGGCGATGTTGGCGATAACGGAAGTGGTTTGCGGACCGGCGTACAGGTTGATGGCGGTTCCTGCTTTTGCACCGGCTTGGATGGCGGCTAAAGGCACGCTGACACTTGCGCTGTACAGGTTGTCGTTGCGACGTTTGATGTCGATGTTGCACTCGCCTGCAGTGCATACGCTTTGGCCGTCTTTAGGCTGCAAAATCCAAGTGGACATGAAATGATGTTCAATCATGCCAAGCCAGCCGGTCGGGGTTTTGCGGATGTATTCGGCTTCGGATTTGCCGGATTTGGCATCGTCGTCCAAATCGGAGAAGCTGACTTTTTGGAAGCCGCCTTCCGGGGTGTAAACCACCGGGCCGACGTAAGAACGGGTGAAGTAGCCTTGGCCTTCAGGTTCGCTGTGGTCGCGAACGATGCGGTAGTCTGCGTTCAGGTTGACGGGTTGGCCGTTGCTGTTGGTGATGTCAAAGCGGACATTAACCAAGTAGCTGCCTTTGGTAAAAGTATAAACTTTGTCGATTTTCAGGCCGTTGGTTTCAGGTGCGCTCAGGCGGACTTCAACTTTGTCGCCTTCCAAACTGTATTGTTTTTGCGGAGCGGTAAAGCTGATGCCTTTCAGAACGTTGTTGCCTTGTGCGTCCAAAAGCTCGGATTGGGCAACGTAGGTGTATTCTTTGCCGTCGTTAAACAGGACGAAAGGTTTGTGTTCGTCGCCGGTTGCTTTGTATTGCAAGAGGGTCAGCTGACGCAGGTCGCCGCTTTTCTCATCGATGACGGCTTTGACCGTGTCTGTGGTAACGGTAATGGGAGAAGCCGGGGCAAGCGCGGCTTCGGCAGCGGCTTTTGCCGGAGTGGCGGCCGTTTGCTGTTGCGTGGCTTGTTGCGCCGGATTAGGTTTGGGGCTGGGGAAAAAATGTTCCCAGCCGGCAAAGATTGCCACTGAAATGGCAAAAAACGCCATTAGTCTTTTAAAATCCATAAGAGATTCCTGGAATTGACGGATAGGTAATCGAGATGAAAACTGCTTCAGACGGCATTATATAGAAACCGACGGGAAATTAAAGGAAATCGTGTTCTTTAAATGGTTGACAGCAGCATTATGGAACAGGGTCATGACCGTGCCCGCCGAAAGGATGGCATCGTGCGATGCGTTTGATTGCCAGCCATCCGCCTTTGAATGCGCCGTATTTTTTGACGGCTTCGACTGCGTATTGTGAACAGGTCGGGGTATAGCGGCAGCGCGGCGGAATGAGGGGGCTGATGCAGTATTGGTAAAAGCGGATGAGTGCAAGGATGAGCTTGGAAAGCAGGGTATTCATCGGCGTTTTTTCATCAGCTGGGCAAGTTGGTTTCGGGCTTCCGGAGCAGTTTCCCGATTAAACGCCTGACGCACGCGCACAACAAAATCATGCGGCGGTAGCTGGTGTTGATTCAGCCTGAACCAGTCGCGGATGACGCGCTTCATGTAATTGCGGTCATGGGCGCGTTTGGCGGTCTTTTTGCTGACGACCAAACCAAGGCGCGGATGGCCGAGCGTATTGTCTGCGGACTGGGAGACTTGCAGCAAATCGCGGCTGCGTCGGTTTTTCAACGCAAAAACGGATGAAAAATCATCCGTTTTTAATAAGCGATACTGCTTCGAGAAGCCGTAATTCAAAATTATACAGCCAGGCGTTTGCGGCCTTTGGCGCGACGAGCAGCCAATACTGCGCGACCACCGCGGGTTTTGGAGCGAACCAAGAAGCCGTGGGTGCGTTTGCGTTTGGTAACGGAAGGTTGATAAGTGCGTTTCATGATGTTTCCTAAAAATTGGTAGATAATTAAACCGTGAATTACACTCCAATTTGCCGCTTTTGTCAATCAATATAAAAACTTTTCGTTGGCCAAAGTGTGACAACGGGTTTTATGCATTGATAGAATTTGTGGATAAAATTTTGCGGCGGTTGTGGATAAAAAAGAGCGGAATGGGTATAATCGCCCAACCTTGCCTTTCTCTGTGCGCAAGGCCGTCTGAAAGCAGCGGGAGTATCGTAAAAATTTGATTTTTATCGGATTGCCGTCTGCTCTGCCTTCTTGTATTTCCCAAATCTTCCATTTTCCGAGCTTAATCTCATGACGTTAGCTGAATTTTGGCCGCTGTGCCTTTGCCGCCTTCACGAAATGTTGCCTGCCGGGCAGTTTGCGCAATGGATTGCGCCTTTGACCGTGGGCGAGGAAAACGGCGTATGGGTGGTGTATGGTAAAAACCAATTTGCCTGCAATATGCTCAAAAGCCAGTTTGCCGCTAAAATTGACGCCGTGCGTGCCGAATTGGTGCCCCAGCAGGCTGCTTTCACGTTTAAGCCGGGCGTAGGTGCGCATTATGAAATGGCGGCTCAGGCTGTTGCGCCGGTGCAAGTGCAAGAAGTCATTGAAGTTGAAGAATTTGTAGAGTCTGTTCAAATGCCTTTGCAAACTGCTGCAATGGAAGAAGATAGGCCGTTTGAAACGGTTTCCAAACCTGCCGCTGCCATGACGGCTGCCGAGATTTTGGCGCAACGCATGAAAAACCTGCCGCATGAGCCTCAAGTGCAAACTGCTGCTCCGGCTGAGTCTAAAGCAGTGGCCAAAGCCAAAACCGACGCACAACACGATGCGGAAGAAGCGCGCTACGAACAGACCAATCTGTCGCGCGACTATACATTTGAAACCTTGGTGGAAGGTAAGGGTAACCGCCTTGCCGCCGCAGCCGCCCAAGCGATTGCTGAAAATCCGGGGCAGGGCTATAACCCGTTTTTCTTATACGGCAGTACCGGTTTGGGTAAAACCCACTTGGTACAAGCCATCGGCAACGAATTGCTGAAAAACCGTCCTGATGCCAAAGTGCGCTATATGCACTCGGACGACTATATCCGCAGCTTTATGAAGGCAGTGCGCAACAACACTTATGATGTGTTCAAGCAACAATATAAACAATATGACCTGCTGATTATCGACGATATTCAGTTTATTAAAGGCAAAGACCGTACGATGGAAGAATTTTTCTATCTGTACAACCATTTCCACAACGAGAAAAAACAGCTGATTCTGACGTGCGACGTATTGCCTGCCAAAATCGAGGGCATGGACGACCGTCTTAAATCCCGTTTCTCATGGGGTTTGACTTTGGAACTCGAGCCGCCCGAATTGGAAATGCGCGTGGCGATTTTGCAGAAAAAGGCAGAAGCAGCCGGTATCAGTATCGAAGACGAAGCCGCATTGTTTATCGCCAATCTGATCCGTTCCAATGTGCGTGAGTTGGAAGGCGCGTTTAACCGTGTCAGCGCCAGCAGCCGTTTTATGAACCGCCCAGTCATCGACATGGATTTGGCGCGTACGGCTTTGCAGGATATTATTGCCGAGAAACACAAAGTCATTACCGCCGACATCATCATCGATGCCACAGCCAAATACTACCGTATTAAAATCAGCGATATATTAGGTAAAAAACGCACGCGCAACATCGCCCGTCCGCGCCAAGTTGCCATGAGCCTGACCAAAGAGCTGACCACGCTCAGCCTGCCTTCTATCGGCGATGCCTTTGGCGGTCGTGACCACACGACTGTGATGCACGGCGTCAAAGCAGTGGCGAAATTACGCGAAGAAGACCCCGAATTGGCGCAAGACTACGAAAAACTGCTGATTTTGATTCAGAACTGACCCAATGCAATTTCAGACGGCCTGATGTCAATATGAGGCCGTCTGAAAACAAAAAATATTTTAAAATACCCAAATCAACCGATTTCAAATTCAAAGGAATGGAACATGCTGATTTTACAAGCCGATCGCGACAGTCTGCTCAAGCCGTTGCAAGCCGTTACCGGTATCGTTGAGCGTCGCCATACTCTGCCAATTCTGTCCAATGTGTTGCTGGAAAGCAAAGACGGACAAACCAAACTTTTGGCAACCGACTTGGAAATCCAAATCAATACCGCCGGCCCTGAGAGTCAGGCAGGCGATTTCCGCATTACGACCAATGCTAAAAAATTCCAAGACATCCTGCGCGCCCTGCCAGACAGTGCGTTGGTGTCCTTAGATTGGGCGGACAACCGTCTAACTTTGCGCGCGGGCAAATCCCGTTTTGCCTTGCAAACCCTGCCGGCCGAAGACTTTCCGTTGATGAATGTCGGCAGCGACGTCAGCGCGACTTTCTCGCTGACTCAAGAAACCTTCAAAACCATGCTTTCGCAAGTGCAATACAGCATGGCGGTTCAAGATATCCGCTATTACCTCAACGGCTTGCTGATGCAGGTTGAAGGAAACCAACTGCGCCTTGTTGCAACCGACGGCCACCGCCTTGCTTATGCGGCCAGCCAAATTGAAGCAGAACTGCCGAAAACGGAAGTAATCCTGCCGCGCAAAACGGTATTGGAACTCTTCAAGCTATTGAACAATCCGTCCGAGTCCATCACCGTTGAGCTTTTGGACAATCAAGTACGCTTCCAATGTAATGGTACGACCATTGTCAGCAAAGTCATCGATGGCAAGTTCCCTGACTTTAACCGCGTGATTCCTTTGGATAACGACAAGATTTTCCTCGTGTCCCGTACCCAGTTTTTGGGTGCGCTCGAGCGTGCTGCCATTCTTGCCAATGAAAAATTCCGCGGCGCACGACTGTTCCTGCAGCCTGGTTTGCTGAGTGTCGTATGTAGCAACAACGAGCAGGAAGAAGCGCGCGAGGAGCTGGAAATCGCTTACCAAGGCGGAGAACTCGAAGTCGGTTTCAACATCGGCTACCTGATGGATGTGTTGCGTAACATCCACTCCGACGATATGCAGCTTGCTTTCGGCGATGCCAACCGTTCAACGCTGTTTACCGTGCCAAATAATCCGAATTTCAAATACATCGTGATGCCGATGCGTATTTAATTGGTGTGTGAATAAATAAAAAGAGCGTGTACGGTACACGCTCTTTTTTATAGGTTTGAATCAAAAGGCCGTCTGAAAATTGTTTTTCAGACGGCCTTTTGATTAAACCGGGATGATTCGGTTAAATAGGAAAACTGGGATTAACGTGGACGTGGTTCGCAGTTTTTCACCAGGAATGAGCCGTTAGGGGCGTTCACACCGACAACTTCAGAAGTAGTGTGGGTGTTTTTGTCGATGAAACCGGCAGACATTACATAGCCGCGACGGTTGGTGAAAGTAGTGCCAGTGCTGTCAGAACGTTTTTTGTCGACAACCAAAGAGGCTTTTTTGCCACCGGCGTTTACGTCAGCAGTAACTGCACGGCCGCTACGGTCAAAGCCGTACATCACGTTCAGTGATTTGCCACCGTCACAACGGTAAGAAACGAAGCCGGCAGGTGCAGCGGCAGCAGAGAAGGAAACAGTAGCCAATGCGGCTGCAGTGATAACAGAAAGTAATTTCATGATCTAAGCTCCATATGAGGGTTGTGTGTTATCTTGCAAAGTGAGAAAGGGTTTCCGTTTGCAGATGAAGCGTATTTTAGGCGTTTTGTCGGTAGTGGCAATTAGGTAAATTGCAAAACAGTGTTTACTTATGATTACCCGATTGTTTATTAATAGAAAGTTGTTTGTAATTTGGTGTTGCAAAGTGGTTATGCAGGTTGTTGCGGAATATATACATTAATGATTCTTTAAGAAATATAGCGAAAGAATACAAAAAAGGCCGTCTGAATGTTCAGACGGCCTTTGATATGAAGCGGTTTACAAGAAGAAAATTGCAGCCACAGTCACGGCGATGATGCCGTAGATGGTCATCGGGATGACAGTTTTCTTGATAATGGCACCTTCGGCGTTGTTCACGTTCAACACGCTGCACACGGCGATGATGTTGTTGATGCAGACCATGTTGCCCATTGCGCCGCCGACAGATTGCAGGGCGAGGATGAGGGTAACGGACAGGCCGGTATCAAGCGCGATTTGTTGTTGAATCGGACCGAAGGTCAGGTTGGATACAGTGTTGGAGCCTGAGAAGAATGCACCGATTGCGCCAAGGTAAGGGGAGAAGTACACCCAGTGTTCGCCTGCCATCGCGGCAAACTCTTTACCGATGATTTTCACCATGGAGTCGTCACCGCCAACCATCATCAGTTGAACCATAATCAGCGCACCCATCAGGGCAAGCAGAGGTTTTTTGGTTTGGTTGAAGGTTGCAGCGTAGAAAGACCATGCATCTTTGAATTTAGTTTTGTACAGCAGGATGCAAATCCAAACGGTGAAGACAAACGGAATCCAAGCCGGAACGTAGAGGGTTTGGTAGGAAGCGTTTACGCCTTGGCCGAAGATGTTGCCGAAGGTGATGGTCAGGGAGTCACTGACGGTGATTTTGGACAAATCAAACGGCAGTTGGAAGCTGAACCATTCTTCTTTGCTGGTCAGCAGGCCTTTGATGCCCAACTGTTTGATACGGGTGACCACCAGCATGCCGATCAGCATACCCAAAGGAGCCAGTGCTTTGGCAACTTGTGCGAAAGGTACTTTTTCTGCATTCGGGTCTTTGGCGTAATCTTTGCTCAAGCCCCAGCCGCGGTTTGCTGCGAATACGGACACCATCAGGCCGATTGCGCCGGCAACCAAAGATGGGAATTCTTCATTGACCATTGCCAATGCAACGTAAGGAAGGGTACAGGAGAATACGGCGATACCGATAAAGCCCAGGTTTTTACGGATTTCAGCCCAAGGTACGATGAAGCTCAAGCCGATAACAGGGATGATGAAACCAGCAAAGAAGTGCATTACGCCGGTTTGCATACCGATTTCCATAATGCTCTTTTGATCCAAGCCCAAAGGCGCAAAGCCGAACCAAGTTGGGGTACCTACTGCACCGAAGGATACGGGTACGGAGTTCATCACCAAAGCGAAGATGGCTACTTTTAACGGGTTGAAGCCCAAGCTCATCAGGATTGGCGCGGCAATGGCGGCAGGCGTACCGAAACCGGACGCGCCTTCAATCATAAAGGCGAAAGACCAGCCGATGATCATCAATTGGGCAATCGGGTTCGGGCTGATGGTAGCCAGCCATTTGCGGATGACGTCGATACAGCCGGTGGTTTCCATCATGCGGTTGAACATAATGGCACCGAAAATCACGGTAATCGGGGTCAGGGTAGAAACGAGGCCTGACGCTGCCGTTGCGTTGAGCAACATGGCGTTGTCGCCGAAATAAAACAGTTTGATGACGTAAATCAGCGCGGCGGTAATCGGCAGCGCAATGTAAGACGGCATACTGTTTTTCTTAACCATCAGCCAAATCAGCAGGATGATGGGGAAAATGCTGAGAAAGAGAGCCATAGGAATATCCTCGGGGCAACGGGCACCATAACCGTCAATCAATGGCGGTTTGATGCGATGTGTTGAGTAATAGATGTTTTTCGAATAAGGATTGCCACTTTTTAGATGCAACCAGTTATCAGGTAAATTGGTTTTACCAATTTATGAAAACTGTTGCACACTTTACGTAATCTTATGTAATCGGTCAAGAGGTTTGTAACAAAAAAGGCCGTCTGAAATTGGGTTTTCAGACGGCCTGAGTGCATTGCCAGTAGTGCATTTGGTCGAATATCGAATGGTATTTACATTCAATATTTTGTAAAGGTTTTGTTTTTAATTGATTTCAAACGAATTATTCTATTCCTGCCCATTTATGCGTCTGTACGCTCAGTTGCCAATGGACGGGGGCGTCGGCTCGGCTGTTTAATACGCCGATTTGGCGGATGGTGTCGTAGATATTCATCACACCGTCTTGTTCGCAAGGCGAGAGGTAGTAATGTTGGGCGCGGATTTTGCGTTCCATTTCCTGACAAAACGCAATGACTTCGCCGTCGGCGACAATGCGCACTTCATCTGCTTTCTCGATGCAGCTTTTTTCGTATTTGGCGGCGTAGCAGGCCTTAGGGCTGGTGGCAACGTAGTCGATTTGCGGCGGCGCGGGGTTGAGGCCGTTGGTTTCAATACACAGAAAATAGCCTTCGGCTTTGAGTGCATTGAGCAGGGTATCCAAATGCGGTTGGATGGTGGGTTCGCCGCCGGTAATGATGATGTTGCGTGCCGTGTAGGTTTTCAGACGGCCTAAAATATAGGACAGGCTCATCATGCCGAATTTGAGGTAGTCGGTATCGCACCAGCTGCAGGCGAGATTGCATTTGCCCAAACGGATGAAAACGGCGGGCATGCCTGTATTCCAGCCTTCGCCTTGCAGGCTTTCAAAGATTTCGACAATGCGGTATTGGGGATTGTTTGGTGTGATTTGAATGGTCATGAATGTCGGGTGTGTGGGATTTAATTGTTGTGGTGAAGCGTTTTGAGAAATCGGTTGAGGCAGCCATTCTTTCTGTTAGTTCGAGGGGAAAGAATGGCTGGTGTGTTTAAGCGTAAATGACGGCTGCGGCGGCCAAAAATGCCGGCAAGCCTTGTTTGAACAAAATGCCTTTGTTGCCGGATGAAAACGCGCCCCATGCGGCGGCGATGAGGACGAAGCCGAGGAATAGGATGGTCGCGCCGTAAACGGCGTTGTCGGGTGCGGCAAAGCGCGCCCATACTAAGCCGATGGCGAGGAAGCCATTGTACAGGCCTTGGTTGGAAAACAGGGTTTGTACGCGTTTTTGTTCCATAAATTCGTAAGGCATATTGAACAGCTCTGACGTTTTTTCGCTTGGGATTTGCGTCATTTCGAGCCAGGCGATGTAGAAATGTTCGACAGCGACGAAGAGGACGAGGAGGGTGGAGATGATTTTCATGAAGATTCCTTTTGATGTTTAGCGTATGAGGTATTTATGGGAACAGGCTGTCTGAAAAATACAAAATGCCGGTTTATTCCCCTTCATATTCTGCACATGAAGTCGGCGTTTCCCATAGTTTCACGCTGCACACTTTGACACCGGCGTTTTTCAGACGGCCATACATTTCTACACTCATGTTTTCGGCGGTGGTGCGGCAGGGCAGACGCAGGGTTTTCATGTTCCAGCCTTCCAAAAGCGCGGCGATTTGGCTTTCGCGTTCGTTGTTGCCGTGATAGATGAAGGCATGGTCGAATGGGTCAGTAATGTGTTGTTTGACGATGGCTTTCAGGTCGGTAAAGTCCATCACCATGCCGTCTTTTGCGCCGCCTTGGATAACGGGTGCGGAGACGGTGATTTCGAGTTTGTAGGTGTGGCCGTGCAGGTTTTGGCATTTGCCGTCATGCCCGTCGAGCATGTGCGAGGAATCGAAGGTAAAGATTTTGGTGATTTTCATGAGATGAGGGAAGCCGATCAGGCCGTCTGAACGGTGTAAAACCTGTTTCAGGCGGCCTTGGGATTATTGTTCGGAAGGGAGTTTGAGGAAATGCTCGCGATAATGGCGCATTTCTTCGATGCTTTCGAGGATGTCGTCCAATGCCTTGTGCGAACCGCGTTTGACCACGCTTTTAGCGACGGCCGGATTCCAGCGTTTAGCCAATTCTTTCAGCGTGGATACGTCCAAGTTGCGGTAGTGGAAATAGGCTTCCAAACGCGGCATGTATTTGACCATGAAGCGGCGGTCTTGATGGATGGAGTTGCCGCACATGGGTGTGGATTTCTCGGGTATCCATGCGGACATGAAGTCCAACAGGTTTTGCTCGACTTCGGCTTCGGTCAGTTTGGATTCGCGTACACGTTGGGTCAGGCCGGTGCGGCCGTGGGTGGCGGTGTTCCACTCGTCCATGCCGTCGAGCAACTCGTCGCTTTGATGGATGACGTAAACGTCCGATTGCGCCAGTACGTTTAAATCGGAATCGGTAATGATCATGGCGACTTCGATAATGCGGTCGTGTTCCGGGTTGAGGCCGGTCATTTCCATATCGAGCCAGCAGAGATTGTTTGCGTTTTGGGTCATTTCAGACGGCCTTGTGTTTTCAGTTGGCAGTATTATAAAGGATAAAGGTTCGGGCCGTCTGAAAGCATTTGTAACAAGTTGTGCAATCTCTTGATATAATCGTCCGTTACACAAAAAATCACCGCCAAAAATCATGAACCCAAGCCCTTTGCTCGATATTATCGATACGCCTCAGGATTTGCGCCGTCTGGAGAAAAAACAGCTGCCGCAAGTCGCCGCCGAATTGCGCGAATTTCTGTTGGATTCCGTCGGTAAGACGGGCGGCCATTTCGCCAGTAACTTGGGCGCGGTCGAGCTGACGGTTGCACTGCATTATGTGTACGACACGCCAGAAGACCATTTGGTCTGGGATGTCGGCCATCAAAGCTATCCGCACAAAATCCTCACCGGTCGCAAAAATCAAATGCACACCATGCGCCAATACGGCGGTTTGGCGGGTTTTCCGAAACGCAGCGAGTCGGAATACGACGCGTTCGGCGTGGGGCATTCTTCCACATCCATCGGCGCGGCCTTGGGCATGGCCGTTGCGGACAAACAGTTGGGCAACAACCGCCGCAGCGTCGCCATCATCGGCGACGGCGCCATGACGGCGGGTCAGGCGTTTGAAGCCCTGAACTGCGCAGGCGATATGGATGTCGATTTGCTGGTTATTCTCAACGACAACGAAATGTCGATTTCCCCCAATGTCGGCGCGCTGCCGAAATACCTCGCCAGCAACGTCGTGCGCGATATGCACGGCCTATTGAGCACCATCAAAGCCCAATCGAGCAAAGTATTGGACAAATTGCCCGGCGCGATGGAGCTTGCCCAAAAAGTCGAAAACAAAATCAAAACCTTGGCAGGCGAAGCGGAACACGCCAAACAGTCGCTGTCTTTGTTTGAAAACTTCGGTTTCCGTTATACAGGCCCGGTGGACGGCCACAACGTTGAAAATCTGGTGGACGTATTAAAAGACTTGCGCGGCCGCAAAGGCCCTCAGTTGTTGCACGTCATCACCAAAAAAGGCAACGGCTACAAATTCGCCGAAAACGACCCTGTCAAATACCACGCTGTCGCCAAGCTGCCGAGCGAAGTGCCTGTGCCGGAAGTCAAACCTGCCGCGGCCAAACCGACTTATACGCAAGTGTTCGGTCAATGGCTGTGCGACCAAGCGGCGGCGGACGAGCGTTTGGTCGCCATCACGCCTGCCATGCGCGAGGGCAGCGGCTTGGTTGAGTTTGAACAGCAATTCCCCGACCGCTATTTCGACGTCGGCATCGCCGAGCAACATGCCGTTACCTTTGCCGGCGGTTTGGCATGTGAGGGCATTAAGCCCGTCGTGGCGATTTACTCCACTTTCCTGCAACGCGCTTACGACCAGTTAGTACACGACGTTGCCTTGCAAAACCTACCTGTTTTGTTCGCTATCGACCGCGCTGGTATTGTCGGTGCAGACGGCCCGACCCATGCCGGTTTATACGACTTGAGCTTTTTGCGTTGCGTGCCGAACATGATTATTGCTGCACCAAGCGACGAAAACGAATGCCGCCTGCTGCTTTCAACCTGCTATCAGGCAAATTCTCCGTCCGCCGTCCGTTATCCGCGCGGTACAGGCACGGGCGCAACCATTTCAGACGGCCTAGAAACCGTTGAAATCGGCAAAGGCATCATCCGTCGTGAAGGCGAGAAAATTGCCGTTATCGCCTTTGGCAGCATGGTTGCCCCATCATTGGCCGCGGCTGAGAATCTGAACGCGACCGTTGCCGATATGCGCTTTGTCAAACCGATAGACGAAGAACTGATCGTCCGTCTCGCCCGAAGCCATGACTACATTGTTACAGCCGAAGAAAACGCCGAACAAGGCGGCGCAGGCAGCGCGGTGTTGGAAGTGTTGGCGAAACACGGCATCTGCAAACCGGTGTTGCTGTTGGGTGTAGAAGACAAAGTTACCGAACACGGCGACCCGAAAAAACTGTTGGACGACTTGGGTTTGAGTACCGAAGCGATTGAAAAGCGCATTGCCGGCTGGATCAAGGCCGTCTGAAAATTACTAAAATATCTCAATACATTGCATAATTTATGGGAAAAAAATTAATCAGCATCAGCATGGTGCGCAACGAAAACGACGTGATCGAATCGTTTGTCCGTCATAATCTCGATCTGATGGATGAAATGCACATCATCGATCACGGCAGCAGCGATGGAACAAGGGAAATCCTGATTCAATTGAAAGAAGAAGGTTTGCCGATATTTATCTATCAATATCAAGGGCTCAAGTACAATCAAGAGCAATTGGTCAACCAGCTGATGAAGCAGCTTGTAGCAAAAGATGAAGCGATAGATTTCGTTTTTCCGCTGGATGCGGACGAATTTATTTCATGTCATAGCCGTATCATGCTGGAACAACTTTTGGATGTCATCGGCGAAAACAGGATCGGCATGTACCTTTGGCGCGGCTATTTGCCGACATCGTTGCAATACAACCCTGATTTCACCACACAATTTACCGAGCAACGCCTCGAAACGCTCTTTACCCCCAAAGTCATTATCCCCAGATGGGCTGCCGAATCTTGCAGCGTGATTATCGGCTGCCATTACATGCTGGATAAAGATGGCAACAAGGTTAAATCAACCCTGTTTCATTCGCCGAATTATCGAGGTTTACATTCCTGGTTTATCGAGGTTTACATTCCTGGTTTATCGAGCAGTTTGCCGCCCAATTTGCGGAGACCGATTTGTTGTGGCTGGGGCATTTCCCAATCCGCTCCTTGAACCAGCACATCAAAAAAATCCTCGAAAAGTCCATCTTGATTGCCATTAAAGACGGAAGCAATGATATTGCCTGGGAAAACCAGTTGCGCGAATTGTTGGATAACGGCATGAAGATGGACTTGAACGATTTACGGCTGTTGGCATACAGATACCGCGCCGGTTCTACAAGTTTAGAGGCCTTACAGTGTGAAGTCAGCCGTTACGAACCCTTGCGTAAAAAACCGCTGATGCTGAAATACACCTCGCCGGAAGCAGGCGATCCTTTGATGACTGTTGGACATCTGGTACTTGCATTGGCAAGCAGCGCACAAGATTCCTCTTTAGGCCTTAAGGCCGTCTGAAAAACACAGCCCGCACACACAATAATAGGAAAATTATGATCAGCATCTTTGATATTTTCAAAATCGGCATCGGCCCGTCCAGCTCGCACACCGTCGGCCCGATGAAGGCCGCGGCCGCCTTTGCTGATTTGCTGCATGCCGAAAACTTGGATACACAAGTGGCACGCATTGTCATTGAAGTGTACGGCTCGCTTGCTTTGACCGGTATCGGACACGGTACATTCGATGCATTATTGCTCGGTTTGGAAGGCAGTCTGCCGCACGATATTCCGCTTGCAGACATCCCACAACGCTTGGAACGCATCCGCACGCAGCACGTTTTAAAGCTCAACGGCCGCGAAATGGCCTTCAATCCCGAAAAAGATTTGGATATCCGCGGCGACAAAGTGTTGCCCAAGCATCCGAACGGTTTGAACTTTATCGCCTACAATTCAGACGGCCTGAAGCTGAAAGAACAGATCTATTATTCGGTTGGCGGCGGTTTTATCGTAACAGACGAAGGGTTTGCACAAGAGGCGCAGGAAAATTCGGACGTGCCATATCCTTACAAAAACTGCGACGAGTTGCTGGCACAATGCCGTCTGAACCAGTTGAATATTTCCGAAGTCGTGTTGGCCAATGAAGCGGCGTTGGCAGGTTGCGATGAGACGGAAGTGCGCTGCCATGTGGCTGCTGTGGCCGATGTGATGGAAAACTGCATCAAGCGCGGCTTGGGTGCGGAAGGGCAGCTGCCCGGCGGCTTGAACGTCCGCCGCCGCGCGCCGCAGTTGGCAGCCAAACTCAAAGTCCTGCGCGAGAGCGAAATCGTCAATACCCAACTTTGGCCGATGGTGTACGCCATGGCAGTTAATGAAGAAAACGCCGCCGGCGGACGCGTCGTAACCGCACCGACCAACGGCGCGGCAGGCATTATTCCTGCCGTCTTGCACTATTTCCGCAAATTTAATCCGCACGCCAACCAATCGCGCGTCGAAGATTTCCTGCTGACTGCCGGCGCTATCGGCATTTTGTACAAAACCAACGCGTCGATTTCCGGTGCGGACGTCGGCTGCCAAGGCGAAGTCGGCGTGGCATGTTCTATGGCGGCGGGTGCATACGCCGAAGTTATCGGCGGTACACCAAAACAAGTGGAAAACGCCGCTGAAATGGCCATGGAGCACCACTTGGGTTTAACCTGCGATCCTGTCGGCGGCTTGGTGCAAATCCCCTGTATCGAGCGCAACGGCATCGCCGCCGAAAAAGCCCTCAAGCTAGCCACCCTCGCGCTTTTGGAAGACGGCACAGACAAAAAAGTCTCACTTGATGAAGTGATTCAAACCATGTTGCAAACCGGCCGCGATATGAAGGCAACCTACAAAGAAACCTCACTCGCAGGCTTGGCCATTACCTTGCAGAAAAAAGCCGTGCCGGTATCTGTACGCGTTGTGGAATGTTAGCAATAGGGTAAGGGATCTGCCCGATAAAAAAGGCCGTCTGAAAAACTTTCAGACGGCCTTTTTTGTATGAATTGAATAACTAACTGTTTTTTTGATAAGGGTTTTCCAGTCCGGCCATTAAGTCGCGGAAGTATTCGCGCAACTGTTTTTCGGAACAACCCATCAGCAGTGCGTCTTCAAATGCGTCCTGCGCTATTTGGTACAGTTCGTTTAAGTTTTCGGTCATGACTTTGACTTTTTCGGTGCAGGAAACAATCTGACCGTCATCGTCATACCATTTAGGCATTTGCGGCATTACCATCGTACACCTCAATTCAAGAAACGGGATGGATCATTTTTCTTCACGCGACGGGCAAAGGCGTATTTCGCGCTCCAATATTTGTGGCCGAGGCTGGTAATTTCGATACGTTTGCCCGTTCTCGGCGCATGAATGAAATTGTTATTGCCGATGTAAAGGCCAACGTGGGAAATACGGCCGCGACCCATGGTGCGGAAAAAGACCATGTCGCCCGGCTGCAATTCCGAACGGCTCACGGCAACGCCCATTTGCGCCTGTTCGGCAGAGGTACGCGGCAGGTTTACGCCCATGGCGCGTTTAAAGATGTGTTGCATGAAGCCGCTGCAGTCAAAGCCGGTAGAAGCCGATGTGCCGCCGTAGCGGTAGGCCACGCCGAGCAAGCCCATGGCGCTGCCGATCAATTCGTCTGAATTACCTGAAGGTGCGCGCGTATTGTTGCTTGCGGCAGAATAGGTATTGGTGGGATGGACAGGGGTTGCCTGACGCGTATTGCCGTAAACGTTGGCGTTGTCGTTGAATTGGTTTAAAACACGCTGACGGGTGGTAATCAGGTTTTCCAAATCATCGGCGTAAGAAAAATTGACGCTCGCGAGCATGGCGACCGAAGTCCAAACTGCTGCGAGCCGGAGTAAAAAATTCATTATAAAAACTTCCGTTTCAGAAGGCACTCCCTGCCGATTGCAGGCACACTGCCGGTTTCTGAGATGTTATCCCGTATCATTCTCTTGTTATCTGCTTGATTGTATTCAAAAACCGTCTTTTTGGCAAAAAAACTGCTGTTATTTTGCGTTAAACCCTTGTTTCCAAACAAACTAGAAAAACATTAAACGCGGTTTCGCTTGATTTATCCTCCGCTGCAACCATATAAGCGGCATTCATTGATTTATTTTCAGAGACTGACATGACACAAAATCACAGCGATATCCGTACACGCTTTATCTTCGACGATATGCCTATCCGCGGTATGCACATCCGCCTCGAAAAGGTTTGGCACCACATCGTCAACCAAAAACATTATCCTGTCGCCATCCGTCGCGCATTGGGCGAATTGTTGGCCGCCGGTTCTTTATTGTCTGCCAACCTTAAAAACGAAGGCACGCTGATTGTTCAGGTTCAAGGTCAGGGCCGTCTGAAAATGTTGGTGGTGGAAGCGACTTCTGAAAATACTGTCCGTGCTACCGCGCGTTGGGACGAAACCGCTGAAATTCGTGATGATGAAAGCCTGACTGCGCTGTTGGGCGAAAACAGCGTGTTCGTTTTGACCCATCAGCCTAAAGATGCCGACCCATGGCAAGGTGTTGTCCCTCTGGAAGGCGACAGCATTGCGCAAATGTTGGTCAACTATATGAAACGTTCCGAGCAGCTCGATACCTATATTACGCTTGCCGCCGACGACCAAGCCGCAGGCGCATTATTGCTGCAACGTCTGCCGGAAGAAGAATTGGATGATGCCGCTTGGGAGCATGTGACCACGCTTGCGCAAACGCTTACTCTGCAAGAATTGACCGGTTTGGATGCGCATCATGCCCTTTACCGCCTTTACCATGAAACCCCGCCCCGCGTTTTTGAACCGGAAGCCATTGAATTTTCCTGTACCTGCTCCCGCGGCAAAGTCAGCGATATGCTGTTGATGCTTGGTGGTCAGGAAGTCGGCGGCGTGGTGGCAGAACAAGGCAGCATTCAAATCGATTGCGATTTCTGCCATACCAAGTATGTGTTTGATGAAACCGATGTCAACGCTTTGTTTGGCGCAGATGTGGTGAATGCCGTCCGTCAGGAAAATGAGCGTTTGCAGTAAGCACGGGATAAAAGTTTCTTAAGGAAATTGGCTTAATAGAAGGGCAGGTGTAATACCTGTCCTTTCTTTTGGGGAAAACTGAATATCATCAATAGAAAATGCCGTCTGAAAAAAGCGTGGGCTGATTTCAGACAGCATGATTGTTTTAAACGATGCGTTTAATGTTTAAAGATTATTTCCAAACCAACAAAGCATGGTTGCGTTTGCCGCGGCGGACGATGGTGTATTTGCCGAAACGTTTGTGTTCGTCGGTCAGCATGTAGGCATCGTCAGGTTTTTCAGCGGCATGGTTCGGATTGTTGGCTTCGGCAGGTTTGCCGTTGAGCAAAACCGCTTTGTTGTTGTTGACAAAGCTGCGTGCTTCTTTGTTGGAAGACGCCAAACCGGTTTTCACCAAAGTTTCCACCACGTTGAGGCTCTCGGAAACTTCAAAAGTCGGCAGGCCGTCGAGTGCCAGCTGCTCGAAGTCGCTTTCGGTAAGATGGCTTTGGTCTTCGGCAAACAGGCTTTCAGAAATACGTTGGGCGGCGGCAAGGGCTTCTTCGCCGTGAATCAGGCGGGCCATTTCCTCGGCGAGGATGCGTTGCGCTTCAGGTTTGGTGCCGCTGGCTTTATCTTTCGCTTCGATGGCATCGATTTCTTCGATAGACAGGAAGGTAAAGTATTTCAGGAATTTATATACATCGGCATCGGCCACTTTCAGCCAGAATTGGTAGAACTGATACGGAGAAGTTTTCTTCGCGTTCAACCATACTGCGCCACCTTCGGTCTTGCCGAATTTAGTGCCGTCTGATTTGGTTACCAAAGGCAGGGTCAGGCCGAATACTTGTTTTTGGTGCAGACGGCGGGTCAAGTCGATACCGGCAGTGATGTTGCCCCATTGGTCGGAACCGCCGATTTCCAAAACTGCGCCATGACGTTTGTTCAATTCGGCAAAGTCGTAGCCTTGCAGCAGGGAATAGGCGAACTCGGTAAAGGAAATGCCCACATCGTCGCGCTCGATACGCTGTTTGACGGACTCTTTGTTCAGCATGGCGTTGACGGAGAAATGCTTGCCGATGTCGCGCAGGAAGTCGAGGCAGTTCATGCTGCCGAACCAGTCGGCGTTGTTCGCCATAATAGCTGCGTTGTCGCCTTCAAAGCTCAAAAAAGGTTTCAGTTGGTTGCGGATGCTTTCTACCCAGCCGGCAACGGTTTCGGCAGAGTTTAAGCTGCGCTCCACAGCTTTGAAGCTTGGGTCGCCAATCATGCCGGTCGCGCCACCCACCAATGCAATCGGCGTATGGCCGGCTTGTTGGAAACGGCGCAATGCCAATACAGGCAGCAAGTGGCCGATGTGCAGGCTGTCGGCCGTCGGGTCAAAACCGCAATAGAGGGAAATTTTTTGTTCGTTTAGCAAAGCGTCTAAGGCTTCGATGTCGGTAGTTTGGGCGATTAAGCCACGCGATTGTAGGTCTTTGATGACGCTCATTGATATCTTCCAAAAAAATTAGCAGTTTTACAAACTGCTAATTGTAACAAATTTCATCGGATGAATGGCTATGGCTTACTGAAGAAGCGTGTGTTTTTCAGAAAAACGTTTGGCCAATTCTCTGCCGCCGTAAGGGTTGATGTGGTCTCTATCGGAATAAACCGGCAATCCGTTGATTTTGAAATTTTCCGGAATATAGGCGGTAGCATCGACAATGTGCACATTGGTATATTTTTCCGCCAATTCTTTGATGCGTTCATTTCCTTTTGAAGTGACTGTTTCATCAATGGCAAGATTTTGACTAAATCCCGGTATGCGGTAAGACAGAATATAGGCGCGCAAGCCGTTGTATGACAGATTAGGGTTGTCTATCATCAGGTAAACCGCTTGTTTTTCCGAAGAAAGTTTTTGCAACATGAGGTCGAATTTTTTGAAAAAATCGGCATCGTAAGCAAGGGAGTTGCTGTTTTCAGACATTTGGCTGCCCCAGCGCATGGCCAAAAGTACTTTTGAGTATTGGGGCAGATGCTCTTTGGCATACTGATAAACGGCACGGCAGGAGGCGTTTTTCTTGAATACGGGCGCGGCATAATCTTCTACATAGGCACAACTGTCCGCAGAAACCATCGCTGCCGACCATTTTTCTTTTTTGCCGACGGTATCAAAAAACGTTTTATATTGGTCGGCATGAGAATCGCCTAGAATCAGTAATTCCGGCTGTTTGTCGGTATCGCCCCAAATACATTGTTTGTCGGTGTTGTTGTGACAAGAAGTGTAGGAACGCGCCAATCCCATACGGTCGTATTGCTCCATAAACGGAAGCTTCATGGCAAGAAAAGGCGTAATAGCCAAAACAAGCATGGGGACGGCATAAACCCATGTCACAGATTGGGCAAAAGAGCCTTTCCAGTTTTTAAACGGCTTCTCGACAAAATAATAAGAAAACAGAGAGAGTGCAAACATTAAGACAATCGCGGCCGCAGTCGAATACGAAGGCAGATTATTTGAACCGATGTATCTCATAAAAGCCAATACAGGCCAATGCCACAGATACAGCGAATAGGAAATCAAGCCTATGCCGACAGTAATCTTCCATTGGAAAAATTTTTTCAGCCGGTGTTCAAATTGATTGAAGTAAATGAATGCGGCGGCGGCCAAACAAGGAATGATGGCGGCAGGCCCCGGGAAATAGGCAGTTTTTTCCGTATAGGTAAACAGGCAGGCAAACAGTACGCATACGGAAAGTAATGAGCCTGCCGCTGCATATTGTTTGCCGGTATCCAGCCCTTGTTGTTGCCGATATTGCATCCACACTGCCGTCAACGATCCGATCAGCATTTCGCAGGCGCGCAGATGGGGAAGGTAATATTTATCCAGCGCAGTCGGTATAAAAGAAGCCAAAATACTGAATACGCATAGCGTGATGAGGAAGGCAAACTGGGTGCGCCAGCTTTTGCGGACAACCAGCAACAGCAATATCGGGAAGACGAAATAATATTGTTCTTCGACCGATAAAGACCAAATGTGAAGCAAAGGTTTTTCTTCTTGTATGGGATCGAAATAGCCCTGACCCTTTGCAAAAAAGATATTGGAGATGAACCCCAAGGTGGACAGGGCTGTCCTCCATAAAAGGAAGAAATCATCTTTGGTGAATAAAAGAAAGCCGCATATCAGCGTTACCGTCAATACGGTAAAAAATGCGGGCAGTATCCGCTTGATACGGCGGATGTAAAACTTTTTGAACGAAAAAATCCCACTGCTCATTTCACGATGGATAATCATCGTGATCAGAAAGCCGGAAATGACAAAAAAGATATCGACACCAAGAAAGCCGCCAGGCAGCCAGTTTTTTTCAATATGGAAAACGACAACGGATAGAACAGCAACGGCACGCAATGTATCAATATCTGGGCGGTAAGATAAAACTTTTCTCATAATATTTTGATTTTAATTAGTTTATTTTAATAGCGTCGTCTGAAAAGTGATTCCTGCCGAGAATGGTAGCATTTCAGAGATCAGCCATCGTTTGTCAGTACTGGGCAGTTTGTTTGCCTTCTTAGAATGATTGCTGATGATATGCGTTTGAATAGGATTAGATTAGAGTAGGAATAAAGTTGATAGTTTCAACATAATATTTAATATGTTGTTTTTATAATGAATCAATACGATGTGATATTGTTTAATTATTTATTGTCATATCAGTGGTATTGTTATTGATGATGTAACCTTGCGCTATTTTTAGGTGAAGCGTCGGTAATAAATGGGAGGAGACCTTTGCAAAAAAGCCCTTCCTTCGACA
>NZ_KV831655.1:0-2919 GCF_001837185.1 Neisseria sp. HMSC064D07
CTGTCGGGGGAAGGGCTTTTTTGCAAAGGTCTCATAGGTGTATTGATCGCCGAGCATGACCCAGCCGCCTGCGGGCGCATCTTCTATAGCGGAGCCAAGCTTCCCGAAAGAGAGGATGCTGTCGTTGCCTTTGCGGATGGCGGGTGTACCGTCGTCTGAAAAAGTGGTGCAGCCAGCGAGAAGGAATACTGCGGATAAAAAGGGGAAGACGTATGTTTTCATAATGTTTGTTTGAAGGTATTTAAAATCAGGCAAATGGGGGAATACTCAATCCGAATTGTTCCAACAAGCCGACCGTTTCGTAAACGGGCAGGCCCATCACGCCTGTAAAGCTGCCTTGCAAATGCTCGACAAACACGCCGCCCAAACCCTGAATGCCATACGCGCCCGCTTTGTCCATCGGTTCGCCACTTCGGATATAGGCGGATATTTCTTCGGCAGACAAGGTTTTGAAACGTACATCGCTGGTTTGCAAAACGCCGTGCGTTTTCCCTTGCCAATATACGCATACGGCAGTCAGCACCTGATGCGTCTGCCCTGAAAGCCGGGCGAGTATTTCGGCTGCTTGGGCTTCGGTTTCCGGTTTGCCGAGAATGTGGTTTTGATAGGCGACCGTAGTGTCGGCGGTCAGAATCGGATATTCGGGCGACGCGTCGTGTGTGGCTAACCATTGCTCGACAGCGGCGGCATTTTTTTCCTGCGCCATACGTTGCACATAATCGGCGGCTTTTTCGTCGGAATGCGGCGTTTCGTCGATGTCGGCAGGGATACGGATAACTTTGAATCTTAAGTTTTCCAGAATTTCGCGGCGGCGCGGGCTGCCGGAGGCTAGGTAGAGTGTGTGCATAAAACTTTCTTTTTTTAGGGGATATAAGGTCGTCTGAAAATTATTTTGACTGTTTGTGTTGGCCGGACAGGCGCACATAATGCGCAGAAGAATATTTCAAAAATTCTTTTTCTTTTTCGGTCAGCGGGCGGACTTGTTTGACGGGCGAGCCGACATAGAGATAGCCGCTTTCCAAACGTTTGCGTGGTGGCACCAAGCTGCCTGCGCCTATCATCACGTCGTCTTCAATGACGGTATCGTCCAGAATAATTGTACCCATTCCGATCAACACACGATCGCCGATGCGGCAGCCGTGCGACATGACTTTGTGTCCGACGGTTACGTCTTCGCCGATGATAAGGGGCGAACCTTCAGGCTTTTCCGCGTTTTTGTGCGAAACGTGCAAGACACTGCCGTCCTGTACATTGCTGCGCGCGCCGATGCTGATGCTGTTCACGTCGCCGCGCAACACGGCATACGGCCAAACGGATACGTCTTCGGCAAGCGATACTTCGCCGATGATGACGGAGGTCTCGTCGATGAGGCAGGATTCGTGGATTTGGGGAGTATGGTCTAAGAAGGGGCGGATAGGGTTCATGTTGTTTCTTTCTTTTTGATAGTGTAGCAGGTTTCAGACGACCTACGGCTCGGTATGGCGAAAGTATGCCGTTTTGACGCAGGCAGGGCAAGGACGGTATCTGCCAAGATGCAGTCATGTCTTTGTAAACAATATTCTTTATGGTTAGGAAACCATTTTCCGTTAAATCTGAATCTTTTGTTTGCCGAAGGTGGGAAATTGTCCGTTATTATCTTGTAGTTGCAAGTAGCTGCAAATCATTCTCTTGCCATTTGAATTGGAATGATATATATTTTTAAAAAATATTTCACAAAATAACGAAACCCGATGGTTTGTTTTCAAACGGATTTGACGGGTTCCCATCCTGCAAACCTCCGCTTCCATCCCATATCCGTTTTCAAACCTATCCAATCCACCTTGTTTAAATAAAGGCGGCCTGAAGGTCGTCTGAAACTTTATAAAGGATATTCACATGAGCGAAACACAAGAGCTGACTTTTGCCAAACGGCTGAAAGAGCAAACCACCACCATTCATGACAGCGTGGACAACTTGGTTATGTCTGTCGAGCCGTTTTCCAATAAAGAGAACTACATCAAATTCTTGAAACTGCAATCCGTGTTCCACAAAGCGGTTGATCATATCTATAAAGACCCCGAGTTGAACAAAGCCATTCCCGAGCTGGAATACATGGCGCGTTACGATGCGGTAACGCAAGACTTGGCGGATTTGGGCGACAAACCTTACGAATACGGCAAACCGCTGCCGCATGAAACCGGCAATAAAGCCATCGGTTGGCTGTATTGCGCCGAAGGTTCCAATTTGGGCGCAGCATTTTTATTTAAACACGCGCAAAAGCTGGATTACACCGGCGAACACGGCGCGCGCCACCTCGCTCCCCATCCGAACGGCCGCGGCAAACATTGGCGTGCTTTTGTCGAGCATCTGAATGCTTTGGGTTTAAGCCCTGAAGCTGAAGCCGAAGCGATTCAAGGTGCAAAAGATGCATTTGCGTTCTACAAAGTCGTTCTGCGCGAAACATTTGACCTGCCTGCAGGTGCGGAAGCTCCGGAAGGCTTTATTCCGCATCGTCATTAATGGTTTGACGATATAAGTAGAGGTCGTCTGAAACACATCTGTATGCACGGATTCATAAATTCCGTTTTCAGACGACCTTCATACTGATGCAAGTTTAGTACCGTTTGGTTATCCGCATTTGCGGTATATTTTAATTGGTTTGATGTAAATAATTATCAAATATTTTATCACCATCATTCCAAAATACCATTATCACATTCAGGAGTTTGACCATGAAGGAATCATTTAAATTAAGTATGCTGGCGATTGCCTGCAGCATCGCATTGAGTGCATGCGGTTCAAGCGGTGGTGGTACGCCGTCTGCACAGCCTGCACCGACCCCGCAACAGCCGGGCAATAATTCCGGCTCGGGCGGAGGAGGTGATTCAAAACAAACAGAAGACGCTAAGAAAGCTGAAGAAGCCAAGAAAGCTGAAGAAG